>CAZPCH010000307.1:0-2164 GCA_964585055.1 uncultured Christensenella sp.
GGACGTATTCACCGTGGCCAAGCTCATGTGCGGGTATGAAGACAGAAAGACCGCCATGGCCATGGACATTCTGTGCGAGTATCTGACGGACACCAACGAGTCCCCCCTGACCAAGGCCATTCTGGAGAAGGGTCTTGCAGAGGATGTGGACATGGGCACGATGGATGAGATGGAGCAGAACGGCTTCATGCTCAACATCCGCAACACCTCCATGACTAAAGAGGCGGACATCCGCGCCGCCATCCGCACCACCGTGGAAGGGCTGCTGGAGAAGGGGCTCGATAAGAGCGCTTTGACCGCCTGCCTCAACCGCAAGGCCTTCCGCATTAAGGACCAGCAGGAGCCTGCCGGTCTAATCCGCAACCTTCGGGCTCTGGGAAGCTGGCTGTACGGCGGCGACCCCGTAGACGGCATGGTATGGAACGACATCATCCTTCAGCTTCGGGACATGGTAGACAACGGCGGCTTTGATGCTTTGCTGCGCTCCATGCTGCTGGACGAGGAGAATCTGTGCATCCTGCGCACCCTGCCCTCCGAGACCCTGGGTCAGGAGAAGGCCGCCAAGGAAGCCGCCCGTCTGGACGCTCTGAAGGCTTCCTGGAAGGAAGAGGATGCGGCCGCCCTGAAGGAGATGAACGAAAAGCTCCTTGCCTGGCAGAGCACCCCCGATACCCCCGAGCAGACCGCTTCCATGCCCGTCCTCTCTCTTGACGAAATCGGGGAGGAGATGGAGTTTACCGATACGGAAGTCTCCGAAGCAGAGGGCGTGACCGTGCTGTATCACCCTGTGGCCAGCAACGGCATTGTCCACATGAACATGTACTTTGGACTGACGGACAAGACCCTGCCCGAGCTTACCAACCTGAGTCTGCTTACCAGCCTGTTCAGCAACCTGCCCACCAAGACCCATCCCGATGTGGCCGCCTTGCAGCAGGAAGTCAAGAGCCTTATCGGCCGGCTGAACTTTGATTTGGCCGCCACGGCGCCTAAGGGCGAAAGCAAGCAGTGCCGCCCCTGCCTGACGGTCAACTGCTCCGTGCTGGAGGAGAATCTGCCTCAGGCCGCCGCTTTGGTGCGGGAAATTTTGACGGAGACCGACTTTAGCGACAAGGAGAGCATCCGCACCATCCTCCTGCAGAACGTGGAGCAGCTCAAGCAGTTCTCCATTATGCAGGGACACCGCCTGGCCTTCATGGAAAGCACCGCACACCTGTCCGCCGCCAACGCCGTGACCGAAGCCACCGACGGCTTTACCGCCGTCAAGGCCGCTCAGGCTATGGCCAAGGACTTTGACAATGTCATCGACGGGCTGGTAGCCGCCTTCAATAAGGTGGTAAAGGAGAGCGTGTGCCGCAGCCGCATGACCCTGAGCTTCACCGCCGACAAGCCTGTGGACGCTAAGGAGATTGCCGCCGCCTATCCCGCAGGCACCGCCGTAGCGCCTCTGGCCGCCTACAAGACCGAGATTCCCTATAAGCTGGGCATCGCCATTCCCGCTCAGGTAGGCTTCTCCTCTCAGGCCGCTTCCATTGAGCGCAGCGGCGTGGTGAAGGTAGCCGCTCAGATGCTGAGCCTTGACTACCTGTGGAACGTGGTGCGTGTGCAGGGCGGCGCTTACGGCGCAGGCCTCAACGCCCGTGGGGAGAACATGATGACCTACTCCTTCCGTGACCCCACCCCCGCCAAGACCATCGAGGCCTATGCGGGCATGGCAGAGGTGCTGGAAGCCTACTGCGACAGCGATGAAGTGCCGGATAAGTACATCATCTCCACCGCCGCCGAACCTCTCATGAGCCCCTCCCAGAAGGGTGCCGTGGGGGACAGCCAGTATTTCATCGGCATCAGCCGTGAGGATGCTCTCAACGAGCGCAGGGAGATGCTCCGCACCACCAAGGAGCAGATGCGTGCTTGGGTGCCCGCTCTCAAGGCACTGGCCGAAGGCCCCGTGTGCCTGGTAGGCCCCCAGAGCGCTTTGACCCTCCCCGGTCTGGAGATTCGGGAGCTGTAAAACAACCTTATAGACGAAAGGGTGCGCAGGCAAATGCCTGCGCACTTTTTTAGCGGAACGATTTGGCGGCGGGACGCCGCTTTTGGGATTTTTGCGGGAAGATACGGGGCGGCGGGTTCGCAAGGCGAACCCTTTGGCGCAGGGGGGAGCGTTCCG
>CAZPCH010000308.1:0-887 GCA_964585055.1 uncultured Christensenella sp.
TTGCCTGACAAGCTCTGCACCCAATGCGGCACGCCCTATAAAAAAGAGGGCTTTGAGATTCCCTTCGAGGTCTTCTTGGGCTTCAAGGGGGACAAGACCCCTGATATCGATTTGAACTTCTCCGGTGAGTACCAGCATAGAGCCCACAAGTACGTGGAGGAGATGTTCGGCGAGCACCACGCCTATCGGGCGGGCACCATCTCCGGCATTGCGGAGAAGAAGGCCTATGAGTGCGTCATGCACTACATGGACGGAGCGGGGCAGCAGTATCGGCGGGCGGAGATTGACCGCCTGTGCAAGGGATGCCTGAACGTAAAGGTGACCACGGGACAGCACCCGGCGGGCATCGTCATCGTCCCCAAGGACGAGGATATCTATATGTTCACCCCCATCAACTACCCGGCGGACAAGGTGGAGCAGGGGGTCATCACCACCCACTTCGACTTCCACGCCATGGACGACCGTCTGGTAAAGCTGGACATTCTGGGGCACGACGATCCCACGGCTCTGCGCATGCTGCAGGACTTGACGGGAATCGATCCCGTGGGCATTCCTCTGGACGATCCGGACACCCGCAAGATATACTCCTCTCCCGAGCCTCTCCATGCGGATTTGTCGGCACTGGAGTGCACGGTGGGCACCTTGGGGGTGCCTGAGTTCGGCACCAGCTTTGTGCAGAAGGTTCTGGAGCAAACCCGTCCCACCACCATGGAGGAGCTGGTGCGTATTTCCGGCTTGACCCACGGCACGGACGTGTGGCTGAACAACGCAGAAAGTCTGGTGGTCTCGGGAATAGCCAAGCTCAACGAGGTGCTGTGCACCCGTGACGATATCATGAACTACCTCATTGCCCACGGCATGGATGCTTCTTTGTCCTTTAAAATCAT
>CAZPCH010000308.1:897-2150 GCA_964585055.1 uncultured Christensenella sp.
TCATGGAGCGGGTGAGAAAGGGCAAGGGGCTTACGGACGAGATGGAGGAGGCCATGAAGGCGGGGCAGATTCCCGACTGGTTCGTGGACTCCTGCAAGAAGATCAAGTACATGTTCCCTCGGGGACACGCCGTGGCCTATACCATGATGGGCTTCCGCATCGCCTGGTTCAAGGTGCACAGGCCCCTGGAATTCTACACGGTCTACTATACCGTCCGTGCCGATGCCTTTGACGTGACCAGGTCTCTTGGCGGGGCAGAAGCCGTTCTAAGGCAGATTCACGCCTTGGAGAAGGGACTCAACTCCGGGGACGCCGAGTCCAGCAAAAAGGATAAGGATCTTATCACCATCTTGGAAGTGGTGTACGAAATGAACATGCGGGGGATTGAGCTTTTGCCCGTGGACATCTATAAGTCTCAGGGCACCAAGTTCACCATTGAAGACGGCGCCATCCGTCCCCCCTTCAACGCTATTCCCGGGGTGGGAGACAATGCGGCCATTGCCATGGCGGAGAACAGAGGCTCGGAGCCCTTCCATTCCGTAGAGGACTTTGCCGCCCGCACGGGGGCCAACTCCGGAGTGGTGGCGGCCTTGGAAGCCTGCGGGTGCTTTAAGTCTCTGCCCAAGCGGGATCAGATGTCCCTGTTTGACTTTTGAGCAGGCGGGGGCGGGGGGCGGGCGGGGGGGGGGCCCGGGGGGGCGGGCCGCCGCTCGCCCCCCGCCCCCTTTTTGCGCAAAAGAAACAAATTGCCCCAAACATATGCCCGGGGGAAATCTTGACAAGTCCCCGCCTTACCTCTATAATAAGAGTAGATCATGTACGCTCGGTGCATGTGTAGATAGATTCAGTACATTCGTTACTTTGATGAGTTTGACTATATAAGGTCGATGCTGTTGCCGCAGGCTTTTTCTGCTTTGCAATATCCTTGTACCTTTCTATCCAGCTATCCAGAACCGGGCGTTTTGCTCGGTTATTTTTTTGAGATTGGAGAATGAAATATGGTGCAGTGGTGGATATGTGCGCTGATTGCCCTGGCAACGGGGGGCGGCTGTGCGGCGGCGGGGTATTTTTACCGCAAGAACATCGCCGAGGCGAAGATTGCCAAGGCCGAGGACGCCGTAAAGCAGCTTTATGAGGACGCCCAGCGCAAGGCGGAGGAAATCCGCAAGGAAAAGGTGCTGGAAGCCAAGGAAGAAGTCTACAAGCTTCGCAACGAGGCGGAAAAGGAGAACCGTGACCGCCGTACGGAATTG
>CAZPCH010000309.1:0-2114 GCA_964585055.1 uncultured Christensenella sp.
CGAACCCACGTAGCCAGCTTGGGAAGCTGGAGCTCTACCATTGAGCTACACCCGCTTGTCACAGTACCTTGGAGTATTGTACCCGTTTTTTTTCTGCTTGTCAATACATCTTCTTCGGTTTGAGGACAAATCTTTTTTCAGCCGCCCTCAAACTTTTTAACTCCCTGAAAGCACGAAAAAGGGGCCTGCTTTTTAAGCAGGTCCCCTGTAGGTTTTAAGGCGTATCAGCCGGTGAAGGGATCGTTCTGATAGGGAGGTGTGGTATCCCCGGGCTCGTTGGTAGGTGCGGGAGTAACTTCCGGTTGCTGGGGCGCAGGGGTGATGACCTCGGGGGTCGTCCCCGCCAAAATCTCCGGAGAGGCCGTGGGCACCACATACCCCAGCTCGTGGGGCGAGATGGTCACGCCGCCCTTGCTGTAAAGGTACACGGTGACGTTGTCCGCTCCCTGCCTTGTAAAGCTCAGTGCCTTTTCCATAATGGCCGACCAGTTGTTTTTCAGCCTCGTAAACTTGGTGGTCAGCTCCTTGGCGTCCCCCACCTCAATGCGGTATCCTTCCTCCGTATAGAGGCTGATGCCCATGGTCTCGTTCAAATCCGCCTTGGCAATCTTATACAGCAATCCGAAGTCGTTGAGGCCGTTGAGGATGTCCAGCATGCTCTGCACCTGCTCGTCCGCCGCTTCGCCGATGGTATCCCCCGCCACAATGCGGGTGACGATCATGCCCACCACCAGAGGCAGTCCCTGACGGTCATCGGCATCGCTCTCCAGAATGATGCCTTTTTCGTCCACAATGGCCAAATACTCCGAGTTGGGGCCCCACTGGACGGCACCGACGGCCTTGCGCTCCTTTACGGCAATGGAGATGCGGTTGGGGAACACATACCTGACCGTCACATCCAAGTAGGGGTCTTCCTCCAGCGTCTTCTCCGCCTGAGAAAGATCCTGCAGAAGAATATGCTTCTTCGTCTTCAGCCCGGATCTTTCCGCAATCTCTGCCTCAGTGTAGCGGGTAAGGGTGCCCGTCACCTGAATCCCCTGCACCAAGAAGGCAAAGTAGGCGGCAATGAGCACCAGCAAAGCCAAAACGGCCATGGCGCCCACGGTGTTCATGCGGCGCTTAAAGGCCTCCGCCCGCTGCTTTCTGCGCTTTTCCTGCTGAATTTGCTGCTGTTTCTGCCGAAACTCGCTCCGCTCCCGGGCACGAATTCTGGCTTCCTCCTGCTCTCTGGCGGCGTCCGTCTCCTTGGTCACCACGGTGGTGGCCGCTTTCTTGGCATACTGTCGGCGGCCGTACTCGTCCTTGCGGTTCTTCTTGGGACGCTTCCCCGTCCTGCGGCCGTAGCGGTCAAAGGAGAAGGTCTCCTGCTCCTCCCCCTTGCCTGGAGAGGGCTTGTCCGCCTTTTTCGGCTCCTCTTCCCAGGTAAACTTCTGCTTCTGGGCGGTTTCGGGGGCTTTAGGGGTATATGCTTCCTCCCGCCACTCCATGTCCTCCAAAGCCGGCTCCTGCTCTTCCGATGCGGATTCTTCAAAGGCAGGCCCTTCGTACGCTTCCTCTTCCTCGGAAAGCGACTCACGGCGGGGCTTTTTCTCCGAAGCCTTCTTTCCATGGGGCTTCTTTTTCCCGGAGGAAGCCTTCTTCTCCTTGCGCTCAAAGAGGGAGAAACTCTCCTCCGGCTCCTCCTCAAACAGAGGCTCCATGTCCTCGGACAAGGAGGAATCCAGCTCCTCGTCCTCGGCAAAAAGGTCTATATACCCGGAAACGGGCTTTTTCTTGCTTTTCTTGGCCATGCTGCCTCCCAAACTCTTTTGCTTCTTTCTTCGGCGCCCGATTATTCCTCCCGAACAACCCGTGCGCCCAGCTTCTGCAGGCTTTCCTCCAAACGCCAGTAGCCTCTGTCAATGCGCCGTGCTTTTTCCACCAGCGTAATGCCCTCTGCCCGCAAGCCTGCCAGCACCAGCGCCGCCCCGCCCCTTAGATCGTGGGCGGTTACCTTGGCGCCGTGGAGGGCTTTCACCCCCCGAATCACCGCCATGTCCCCCCGAATGTGGCACAGTGCGCCCATTTTGCGCAGCTCCTCCACATAACGGAAGCGGTTTTCCCAAATTCCCTCG
>CAZPCH010000310.1:0-2113 GCA_964585055.1 uncultured Christensenella sp.
GGTCTGCTCTTCGGGGAAGATGGTCAAAAAGCGAATCTCGTTCCCCCGCTCCTCGGCCCAAATCACCTGTCCCTCTTCGTCCAGCTGTTCAATCAGGGCCTTTTGGGGGATATACAGCCACTCCCAGTACAAAGCGGCCACGGGCTTCTCCTCCGTCCACGTTACGGTAAAGCCCTGTCCCTCCGTCATGGTCACATAACTGCTGTAGGTGTTGTCCGTCAGAGAGCGCAAGTCCCCCTCGCCGCTGACATCCACGGTGCAGGTATCGTTGCTGTTGGAATCCGCCAGCGCAAGCATGGGCACGGCCAGCAGCATCAGCCCCAACAGAAGGGTAAACAGGCGTTTCATACAAGGCTCCTCTCGAAAATCATTACTTTTTGCTGTCCTTCAAATCCAAAAACATGGCCAGCCCAAAGCCCAGCACCAGGGTAAGAAGGCCGGTGATCACGTTTACCGGGGTCAAAATGGCGGCGGTGAACTCGGACTTTAAGATGATGGGATAGGGGGAGGCCAGCATCAGCCCCATAATGGCGTAGTAGGTGGGCACGGGCTTATGGCTCAAAAGCCACTTAATGCCTCTGGACACCGCCAGAAGACCCAGCAGTACCCCGATGCCGAAGAACAGCAGGATGAACACATCGCTTCCGAAACTGCTCTGCACGCCCTTCCCCCCAATGAGGGAAAAGAGGCTGTTTTTCAAAGCGTCCACATGGCCGATAAGGCTGTGGTAATACCCCAGCACCAGCATGACCATGGAGCCGGAGATGCCCGGGACAATCATGGTGCCTGCGGCCACAAAGCCCAAGGCTATCCCCAAGGCGGCGCCCGTAAAGTTCACATTCAGCTCCTGGGCAGAGCCGGTCATGTGGGGCAAAAGAATCATCACCGCCACCATGAGAATAAAGCAAAGGGCGCCGACGAAGGAGAACTTCTTCCCCTTGACCTTCTTAAAGAGCATAGGGAAGCTTCCCAGAATCATGCCGATAAAGGCCATGGCGGTCTGGAAGGGATAGTTGGCAAAGCACCACACCATGACCCCGGACAGCAGCAGCACCCCCAAGGCGATGCCGATGACATAGGGAATCATGAACACAATGGCTTTGCGGCGGACGGACTTGTCCTTGCTGGTGATGGAAATGGCCTGCTCGTAGATGCCCATGGTCAAAATCATAGAGCCGCCGCTGACCCCGGGGATCAGGATGGCCAAACCGATGAGCATACCTTTAATGATTGCAATAATGTACTTCATGCTCTGTATTGTACCCGCTTTTTCCCCCAAGGTCAACACATTCCCCCAGATTTTACATAGGGGGAGCCGTCCCTTTGCTTCCGTTGTCCCTCAATCTTTTGGTCAAATCAGGTTGCTGGGAATGAAGCAATTCTCTCCGTCAATGGGAATCGGCTCCTCGCACATGCAGACGATGCCGCCGTTACCCCGATTCAGGGAAGCCTTGTCCAGCACGCTGTACTTTTTGACCTCTCGGCGGTCGGGAGAAGCGCTCTTTTTGATTTCCAACGGATGAATCACATTGTTTTCCTCCACAAACACATCAATCTCTTTTGCGTTGGAATCACGGAAATAGGTAAGATTCACCTTGGACTTGGCGTAAGCGTAGTTTTTCACCAGCTCCATCACCACATAGTTCTCGTAGTAATGGCCGCCGGCCGCCCCGTTGCGAAGGGTATCCGCCGTCAGCCACATGGAAAGATAGGCGCAAAGCCCCGTATCGCAGAAGTACAGCTTGGACGTTTTGCTGAGCCGCTTCAAGCCGTTGTTGGAATAGGGGGGAAGCAGATAGACAATGCGGAGCCCCTCCAGCACCTTCAGCCACGCTTTTGCCGTGCTGGGCGCAATGTCGGCGGCTTCTGCAAGGGTGGTATAATTTACCTGCTCCGAAACAAGGGAGGCACAGCCTACGAGGAACTTGCGGAAGCGCACCCCGTCCGTAATGCCCCCGGCCTCGGTTGCATCCCGCATCAAATAGGTGTCGATATAGGAATTGAAATACTCCTGCCGAAGCTCGTCGTCCACCCCCTGCACCTGAGGCATTCCCCCCTCCCAAATGTGGCGGAACACCTGCACCACATCGTTCTTGGGGAGCTTTTTCTGCCT
>CAZPCH010000311.1:0-2098 GCA_964585055.1 uncultured Christensenella sp.
ATGTCCAGATCCAAGGTGTTGTGGTGGGTCACAAAGGGACGGGCGGAAGCGCCGCTGGCGGTGGTGTTCAGCACGGGGGTTTCCACCTCCATAAAGCCCTGAGAATCCAGATACCGGCGGATTTCCGACACGATGGCGCTGCGCTTACGGAAGGTGTCCCGCACGCCTGCGTTCATAAACAAGTCCACATACCGCATGCGGTAGCGAAGCTCAGGATCCTTAAGGCCGTGGAACTTCTCCGGCAGGGGGCGCAGGTTCTTGGACAGCAGGGTGATGGTCTGAGCGTGAACGGAGACCTCTCCCGTGCGGGTCTTAAACACGAAGCCCTTGATGCCCACGATGTCGCCGATGTCCCAAGTCTTAAAGGAAGCGTAGTTCTCTTCCCCCACATCGTCCCGCTTGACGTAAATCTGGATGTCGCCCTTGCCGTCCAGCACATGGGCAAAGCTGGCCTTGCCCATAATGCGTTTGCTCATCATACGGCCGGCGATGCTGACCTCTTTCCCTTCCAGCTCTTCATAGTGGCTGACAATGTCCACGCTGTGATGGGTCTGGTCGTAGGACGTGACGTCAAAGGGGTTCTTTCCCTGCTCGATGAGGTTGTTGAGCTTGTCACGGCGAATCTGCAAAAGCTCGGAAAGCTGTTCTGCAGACAGTTCCGGGGTTTCCACGGGGGTCTGTTCCATAGTGCGTATATACTCCAATCCGAAATTCGCTGCCTTACCGGCCGGCGTTGATGTTGACAATGGTCAGAGGCAGCACGCCGCCGGGGGTGTGTACCTCTACGGAATCACCGGCCACACGCCCCAGAAGAGCGGCGCCGATGGGGGATTCGTTGGAAATACGGCCGTTGCGGGGATCGCTTTCGGCGGTGCCTACGATCTGGTAGGTCATCTCCATGCCGTTCATAGTGTTGCGGATGGTCACGGTAGAGCCGATGGACACGCCGCCGGTGGACAGCATGCTCTCGTCGATGATTTTAACGTGGCTGAGCTCCTCTTCCAGGGTGGCAATGTCGTACTCGTTCTTTGCCTGCTCGTTCTTTGCCGCATCATATTCCGCATTTTCGCTGAGGTCGCCGAAGCCGCGGGCGATCTTGAGCATCTCTGCAATCTCCAGACGGCGGGTGGACTTCATATACTCCAGCTTTTGTTTCCGCTTTTGAACCTCTTCTTCGGTAAGCCAAATCTCTGCCATTTATATTTTCTCCTTACTTTCAGGGACAAAATCCCGATTCATATTATTATATGTACCCTCGGCGCCAATGTCAAGTAACATCTGCTCCAGCTCATGAAAGGTCTTGGCGCTTTGCAGGCGAATCCGCAGTTTGGACGCCCCCCGCTCCTTTCGAAAATAGAGGGGAAGGACTTTCCGCAGTTCCAGCAAGCCCCGCTCCGGCTTATCCTCCTGCACAAGGCGCACATGCCTCATGGCCATGGCGCAAATCTCCTGCCTGTTGGGGGGCGCAAAGGGGCTATGCTCCAAGGCACAGCGAATCTCCCGAAAGACCCACGGGTTGCCAAGACTTCCCCGCCCGACCATCAGGGCGCTGACCCCCGTTTCCTCCAGAACGGACAGGGCGGAGGCACCGTCTAAAATATCCCCGTTGCCCACCACGGGGACGGACACGGCCTGACGGACTTCCTTTAAGCAGTTTCTGTCGGAAAGGCCGCTGTACTGCTGGGTGCGGGTGCGGCCGTGGATGGTGAGGGCGGCGGCGCCGGCCTCCTCGGCCATGCGGGCAAAGGCGGGAGCGTTGCAGTGCTCCTCGTCATAGCCCTTGCGAAACTTCACCGTAACGGGTACGCTGCTGCCCTTGACCACGGAGGAAATCACCTCATACCCCAGAGGCAAATCCAGCATCAGGGCACTGCCCTCGCCGTTGCCGGCAATCTTTTTGGCGGGACAGCCGCAGTTGATGTCCAGCAGAGCCAAGGTGTCCCCCAGCTCCCCGCACAGCCTGCGGGCGGCCTCCTCCATGACGGCAGGCTCCTTCCCAAAAAGCTGAACGCCCAGAGGGCCTTCCTTCTCCCCCTTGTCTATGAGGGCACGGGTGCGGCGGCTGTCGTACAAAAGCCCCTTTGCGCTGACCATTTCC
>CAZPCH010000312.1:0-2090 GCA_964585055.1 uncultured Christensenella sp.
ATCGGGGAAGCGTTTAAGGCGTATCCCGAGATTGAAAGCCTGTCCATTGACACCTGGGGCGTAGACTATGTGCTTCTTAGAGACGGAAAAGAAGTACTGCCCGTGTATGCCTATCGGGACAATCGAACGGCAGAAGCCATAGAGAAGGTGCACAAGATAATATCTTTCTCAACCCTGTACCGCCGCACAGGCTGCCAGTTCCAGCCCTTCAATACCCTGTATCAGCTATATGCGGACAAGGAAGAGGGACGGCTGGAGGGCGCAGCGGACTTGCTCATGATGCCCGAGTATCTACTCTATAGGCTCAGCGGCGTAAAGGCACGGGAGTATACCAATGCCACCACCACGGGCATGGTGCATGCGGACACGGGGGAATATGACAAGGAGAGCATAGACGCCCTTGGGTATCCTGCGCATCTGTTCCCCAAGCTTAAAAAGCCCGGCACGGTGCTGGGGTCTTTGCTCCCTGAGATAGCGGAGAAAGTTGGCGGCAGCTGCAAAGTTGTTCTCTGCGCCACCCACGATACGGCCTCGGCGGTGGAGGGCATCCCCATGGTGGGAAACCAGCTCTATATATCCTCCGGCACTTGGAGCCTGCTGGGGGTAAAAACCCTCAAGCCCCTGACGGATGCGAACAGCGAAAAGGCCAACTACTCCAACGAGGGCGGCGTAGGCTACAACCGCTACCAAAAGAACGTTATGGGCATGTGGCTGGTCAATGAACTAAAGAGAGAGCTGTGCCAGGAAATGCCCTTCTCCGAGATTGTGAAGCTGGCAGAGGCAAGCACCTGCCAAGTCCTCGTAAACGCCAACGCACAAGAGTTTCTTTCCCCCAAGAGCATGAAGGCTGCCTTTGACAAGGCAACGGAAAATGCTCTAATCACCGTGGGCGACTACTTCCGCTGTGCCTACAGGTCTCTGGCCATGAGCTATAAGCAGGCCATTGAAGAGCTGGAAGCCAATACCAAAGGGGCGTACGAAAAGCTCTATATCGTCGGCGGAGGCGCCAAGAACGCTTTTTTGAACCGCCTGACGGAGGAAGCCACGGGCAAGAAGGTTATCGCTCTGCCCATAGAAGCCACTGCCTTGGGCAATCTGAAAATTCAGATGGAAGCATAAACCTCTCCCTTTGGGAGAGGTGCAGTCCGAAGGACAGACGGAGAGGGTCTGGGGAAGTCGAAATACCCTCTCAGTCAATAATCAGAGATTTTTGCCGGCTTTCCTGTAGGGGGGAGCCATAGATTAGGAGGAAACTATGAGCTACTTAGAGGCAAAAGCCAAATACGCCGCACTGGGCATAAACACGGATGCGGCCATGGAAACCCTGAAATCCGTTCCCGTATCCCTGCACTGCTGGCAGGGGGACGATGTGCGGGGCTTTGACACGGATCCAAATAAGCCCCTGACCGGCGGCATCCAGACTACGGGAAACTACCCCGGCCGTGCCCGTACGCCGGAGGAGCTGATGGCGGATTTAGACATGGTGCTCAAACTCTGCCCCGGCACCAAAAAGATGAACCTCCACGCCAGCTATGCCATCTTCGAGGACGGCCAATGGGCGGACAGGGACAAGCTGGAGCCCAAGCATTTCAAAAAGTGGGTGGAATTTTGCAAGGAGCGGGGTCTGGGCTGTGACTTTAACCCCACCTTCTTCAGCCATCCCAAGGCCAACGGCCTGACTTTGTCCTCTCCCGATTCCGAAATCAGAAAATTCTGGATTGACCACGGCAAGGCCTGTATCCGCATCTCCCAGTATTTGGCAGAAGAACTGGGACAGCCCTGCGTTATGAACATCTGGACGGGGGACGGCTTTAAGGATATCCCCGCCGACCGCCTTGGCCCCAGAGTCCGCTATAAGGAAGCCATCGACGAAATTCTCAGCGAGCCCTATGATTTCAGCATGGTCAAGCCCTGCATTGAGTCCAAGGTCTTCGGCATCGGCGTAGAGGCCTATACCGTCGGCTCCGGTGAGTTCGCTTTAGGCTATGCCGCTATGAACAAGGAAAAGTGCATCCCGCTGATGGACAACGGCCACTACCACCCCACGGAGGTGGTATCCGACAAGATTCCCGCTCTGCTGGCCTTCTTCC
>CAZPCH010000313.1:0-2089 GCA_964585055.1 uncultured Christensenella sp.
CTCCTATCAGCAGGAGATTTTAGATAAGCTGGACGCAGAGCGCAAGGTGCGGGGGTATACCTGCAATTTGCTGGTGGCCGCCACCGGCACGGGAAAGACCGTGATTTCCGCTTTAGATTACCGCCGTTTTTGCAATGAGCATCCCAAAAGACCCTGCCGCCTTCTCTTCGTGGCTCACAGGGAAGAGATTCTTAGGCAAAGCCTGTACACCTTCCGAGGGGTCATGAAGGACGCCAACTTCGGCGAACTTTTTACCGGCAGCAGCCGCCCTGAAAGCATAGACAGACTGTTTCTCTCCATTCAAACCTTTAACTCTCAAAATTTTTCCTCCAAAACTGCGGCGGATTACTATGACTACATCATTGTGGACGAGTTTCACCACGCCGCCGCTCCCACTTACCAAAGGCTCCTATCCTATTATCGGCCTCAGATTCTGCTGGGCTTAACGGCTACCCCCGAGCGCAGGGACGGCAAAAGCATTCTGTCCTATTTTCACAACCGCATAGCGGCGGAAATTCGTCTGCCGGAAGCCATTGACCGCAAGCTCCTGTGCCCCTTCCAATATTTCGGTGTAACGGACAGCGTAGATTTAAGCACGCTCAAATGGAGCGCCGGCGGGTACGATAAGGGAGAGTTGTCCGATGTGTACACCCTCAGCGGCGCCGCCGCTCTCCGCCGTGCAGACTTGGTGATCAACTCCCTTTTGCGCTATGTAACGGACATTGACGAGGTAAAGGGGCTGGGTTTCTGCGTTTCCGTCGCCCATGCCGCCTTTATGTGCCAGCATTTCAACCGCTGCCGCATCCCCTCTCTGTGCGTAACCGGAGAATCTACCCAGGAGGAGCGCTTGTCCGCCAAACAGCGGCTTTTGTCCGGAGAAGTGCGGTTTCTCTTTGTGGTGGACATTTACAACGAGGGCGTGGACATCCCCCAGATCAACACCGTGCTGTTTTTAAGGCCCACGGAGTCTCTGACCGTGTTCCTTCAGCAATTGGGGCGGGGACTGAGACTGGCAGAGGGAAAGGACTGCCTGACGGTGCTGGACTTTATCGGGCAGGCAAACAAAAAGTATAGCTTCGAGGAGAAATTCGCCGCCCTGCTGACAAGCACCTCCCGCAGTATTGTAAGAGAGCTGAAGGAAGGATTCGTTTCCGTTCCCAAGGGCTGTTACATTCAACTGGAAAAGAAGGCTGCGGGATATATTCTGGATAATCTGCGCTCCGCTTTGAAAACTGCCGATGCCCTTGCCGTCAAGGCCGCCTCCTTTACGGAGGACACGGGACTGCCCCTTACCCTGGAAAACTTTCTGCGGCACGAGCATCTGGATCCCCGTTCCCTCTATAAACATACCTCCTTCTCCCGCCTGTGCGTGAAGGCAAAGGTGCGGGAGGAGTTCTCTGAGCCTTTGGAGCCTCTTTTGACCAAGGCTTTTGCCCGCTTTGCGGTAATGGACTCCCGTCGGTGGATTTCCTTTTTGCTGGATTTGCTTCCCCGCCTGGACAACGTAAACTTCTGTTCCCTTTCCCCTATGGAACAGCGCATGCTCCAGATGTTCTACATCACCATCTGGAACAAGACGGCGGAAAGCTGGGATTCGGATGAGGTGCTGGACAACCTGTATGCCCTCTCCGACAGCGCCGTGCTTTTGGGGGAATTGCTGGATCTGCTCCGCTATCGGTACAGCCAAATCGACTTTATTGACGAGGCTGTGGACTTGGGCTTTGCCTGTCCCTTGGATTTGCACTGCACCTATACCCGGGATCAGCTTCTGGCGGCCGTGGATTACAAAAACCCCTCCAACGTACGGGAGGGGGTAAAGTGGCTGCCCGAAAAAAGGCTGGATATCTTTTTTGTGACCTTGAACAAGTCGGATAAGGACTACTCCCCCACCACCATGTACAAGGATTATTCCATCAACGAGTCTCTTTTCCACTGGCAAAGCCAGAGCACCACATCGGAGACCTCGGCTACGGGACAGCGGTACATCCACCACCGGGAAATGGGCAGCAAGGTGCTTTTGTTCGTGCGGGAGTTCAAAAAGGATGCTCTCTCCGACACGGCGCAATCCTACACCTATTTGGGCATGGCC
>CAZPCH010000314.1:0-2075 GCA_964585055.1 uncultured Christensenella sp.
GGAGCCCCTTACAGCCACTTGGGTACTTCCGCATTATGTAATTGGCGGAGATGGTAGGATTTGAACCCACGGATGCTTGCACATCAACGGTTTTCAAGACCGCCTCCTTAAACCACTCGGACACATCTCCTCGCACAGGAAGCACATACTCCCTCCATCCAAGAAGAGAGTATAGCAAACTTTT
This sequence comes from uncultured Christensenella sp., assembly GCA_964585055.1. Lineage (GTDB taxonomy): Bacteria > Bacillota > Clostridia > Christensenellales > CAG-138 > RUG472. The sequence goes on from CAZPCH010000314.1 coordinate 185, forward strand.
CACCGCTTGTCAATGGTCTTTTTATCTTCCCATAAAAAAGTCCGCCGCCCCGTTTGGACGGCGGACTTCCTGTCTTTTACTTTTCTTCGTACAGCTCAATGATGGCATCGTCCTTGACAATAAAGGCCAGCCGCACGCCGCCGCCCAAGTCTTCAGGCCCGAAGATAACCCGATCCGCATCCTTTAGATAGGGATCCGCATCGTCGACCTTGTAGGCCACATGGGGCTGCTTGGAGAGAATCTCCGGGAAGCGGGTGCCCTCTTCGAACTTAAGATACTCGATTTTGTAATCGTACGCATCCACGCTTTCGTTGACCCAGAATCCGCCCCACTCGTTATAGACCATGTTGGGCTTCTTATTCAGAACGGGGATACCGATGTGCATATACTGTGCTGCCATGTTTTTGCTCCTTTCTACGCTTTAGCTTCCTCTTTGAAATACTCGTAAGCCTCTTTGTCCGTGAATCCTTCGTGCACTACCTTGCCCACGGCCTTGCACATGGCAATGGGATCGGCGGACTGGAAGATGTTCCGTCCCATGTCCACGCCTCTGGCCCCGGATTGGATGGCACGGTAGGCCATGGTCAAGGCTTCCGCCTCAGGCAGTTTTTTCCCGCCTGCAATGACGATAGGCACGGGGCAGGCGGCCACTACCTTTTCAAAGTCCTCACAATAATAGGTCTTAATCACGCTGGCGCCCAACTCCGCCAAAATGCGGGTGGCCAGCAGGAAGTACTTGGGGGTACGCTCCATTTCCTTGCCTACCGCCGTCACACCCATAACGGGCACGCCGTAGCGATAGCCTGCGTCCGCCCAGCGGCAAAGAGCCTCCAGAGACTCCCGCTCTCCTTGGCCGCCTACAAAGCACTGCACCGCCAGACAGCTTGCGTTCATGCGCAAGGCGTCCTCCATGTCCAGCGCCATACCGGAGCCCACGGACATATCCTCAAAGAGCACGGAGGTATCGTGGGTGGCCCGCAGGCACACCGCCTTATTTACCGTAGGAGGAATGCAGCTTCGAATGGCGCCTCTGGTGCCCATGAGTACGTCTGCATGGACGCACAGGGGGGCAATGGTCACATCCAGCCGCTCCAGCCCTGCGGTGGAACCCATGATGTATCCATGGTCAAAGGCCAGCATGACCGTGTTTCCCGACTTGGGAGAAAACATTCCGGAAAGGCGATTTTTCATGCCCCAGTCCGTATTGCCCAAGCCTTTGGCGAAAAAGCCCTGCTCCGCCGCAGGCACATCCAGATAATACTCCTTGGCGGGCTTGTTTCCAACTGCGTCTGCCATGGCTTACTCCTTGCTGAAGGCAGGAGTGTGGCAGGGGGTGTTCCACAGCCGCAAGGTTTCCTCGTCCCACTTGGCGATGTTCAGCTGGAACCCGGCGGCCTCCTGCACGGTCAGAATTTCGCCTACCATGTTGGCAACCACTTCTACGCCCTTGGCCTTCAAAAATTCCACGGCATCCTTATAGAGTACCAGCATTTCCATCATGGTGGTGGCGCCGCAACCGTTGACCATAACGAAGGCCTTGTCCCCGGCCTGCAAATTCAGCTTGGCGCACAGAGGCTCGCCGATGGCCGCAATGGTATCCTTGGCGGACATCATGGGTACACGGACGCCGCCGCCTTCCCCGTGCTGACCTGCGCCAATCTCCATGAGATCCGTTTCACCCAAGTCGCCGAAGGACATGCCGTTCTGAGGATGGGTAGCGTCGGTGGATTTAACGGTAATGGAGGCCATGTTGTCCGCATAATGCTGGGCAATCTCGGCTACTTCGTCCAAAGACTTCCCTTCCCGGGCTGCGGCCGCCGCCACATGGTACAGCGCCACGGCACCGGCCAGGCCCCGCTGATTGTCTTCGCCGTTGGGATCGTACTTGATT
>CAZPCH010000315.1:0-2067 GCA_964585055.1 uncultured Christensenella sp.
TTTAAAGAGGCAGCTGATCTACATGGCGCTGGCCTATCCCATGATGCTCATCCTTTCCAAGGTGAACTTCCGCTATATTCAGAGCATGGGCGGCGCCGCTTTGCTGGTGTCCCTTGCCCTGCTGGTGGCGGTGCTTCTTTTCGGCGAGGAGAAAAACGGCGGAAAGCGCTGGCTGGAGCTGGCGGGCGTGTCCGTTCAGCCTTCGGAGGTCGCCAAGTTCGGTCTCATCTTCTTTATGTGCGGGTACATGGCAAGGCACAAGAATGAGATGCGCTCCTTCAGCAAGGGCCTTGTCCCTATGCTGGCGGCCATCGGCGTGGTCTGTATTCTCATTATGGCCCAGCCCAACATGTCCATGGCCGTTATCGTCGGCGGCATCGGTCTGATTCTTTTGTATCTGGGCGGCATTGACGTAAGGTACTTTTTGGCGCTGGCGGTGGTGGCCGTCATCCTGTTCTTGATTCTGGCCGTGGCCCAGCCCTACCGTCTGGCCCGCATGACCTCCTTCAGAGACCCATGGCAGGATCCTCAGGGCACGGGCTACCAGCTCATTCAGGCCCTGTACGCCATCGGCTCAGGCGGCTGGTTCGGCAAGGGGCTGGGGAACAGCTACCAGAAGCTGCTGTACATGACCTATGCGGAGTCGGACTTCATCTTCGCCATCCTCTGCGAGGAGTTCGGCGTGGTGGGAGGCATCGTCATCATTTTGCTGTACACCTGGATTGTGTATAGAGGCATGCGCATCAGCCTTATGTGCTCCAATAAGTTCGGAAGCCTGTTGGCGGCAGGTATCTCCATCGTATTCGGCATGCAGGTGTTCATCAACGTGGCCGTTGTGACGGGGCTGGCGCCCACTACGGGGCAGCCCCTGCCCTTTATTTCCGCCGGCGGCACGTCTCTGGTCATCTTTATGAGCGCCATGGGCATTCTGCTCAATATTTCAAGAGAAGTACAGCCTGTATAAGAACGTTTTCGGGTTCTTTTGCATTTGTTCCGCCATTCGTCACTTTTCCTGCCTGCCCCTGCATAAAATGGGATATGCGAGAAGAACGAATGCCCAAGCTGAAGATTGTGGGAGGAAACGTGCTGGCGGGAGAGCTTTCCGTCCACGGTTCCAAAAATGCGGCCCTGCCCATTCTGGCGGCGTCGGTGCTTTTTTCCGAGCCCATAGAGCTGAACAACTGCCCGCCCTTAGAGGATGTGGAGAACATGCTCTTGCTGCTGGAGGATTTGGGCTGCCGCTGTGCCCGCAGGGGAGAGACCGTACAGGTGGACCCTCGGGGACTGGGGAAGACGGCCTTAAATTCGGAGCTTACGGGACGCTTGCGCTCGTCCTTGTTCCTTCTTGGCCCCCTGCTGGGACGGTTTCGGGAGGCGTCGGCGGTGTATCCGGGTGGCTGCGACATCGGCAGCCGCCCCATCGATCTGCACCTGCTGGGACTTAGACTGCTGGGGGGAGAGATGGAGGAGCGGGAAGGCCGCATCTTCTGCCGCACCACGGGGCTGAAGGGAACGGATATTCAGCTGGATTACCCCTCCGTGGGGGCAACGGAGAATTTGATTATGGCCGCCTGCGCCGCCGAGGGTGTGACCCGCATTATCAACGGTGCCTGCGAGCCTGAGATCGGGGCGCTGTGCGAGTTTTTAAACCGGGGCGGCTTCTGCGTGCAGGGAGCCGGTACCCCGGAGATTGTGGTGCGGGGCGGCAGAAGCTGTCACGGCGTCAGCTACCGCCTGCCGGGAGACAGGATTGTGGCCGGAACCTATTTGGCGGCGGCGGCCATTACCGGCGGGGAGGTGTTTTTGCGGGAGCAGGACGGAAGGGAACTGACGGCGCCCCTGCAGAAACTGCGGGAGAGCGGATGCCTTCTGCGGCAGGAGAAGCGGGGGCTGTATCTGAAGGCGCCCGCCCGTCTGAAGGAATTGAAAAAACTGGAGACCCGCCCCTATCCCGGGTTCCCCACGGATTTGCAGAGCCAGTTTTTCAGCCTCTGCACCGTGGCCAAGGGCACCAGTATTATAGTAGAGACGATTTTTGAAAACCGCTTTGCCCACGGGGAGGAGCTG
>CAZPCH010000316.1:0-2060 GCA_964585055.1 uncultured Christensenella sp.
TAGCGCTGCTGCGCATGCGGAAGTGAACGCCGGGGGTGCGGCGGCTAATAATCTTCTCCCGGTCAAAGGCTGCGGCAGGAATGAGAACGTCCGGCTTGCGCAGCAGGGCGTGGATTACTTCGGGATGATACGTTCCCTGGGCAATACACTTTAAAAAATCGTCGAAAATCTCTTGGGAGGAAACCGAATCGGGGCGTTCGCCTCCGTCCAGATACGTAAGAATGCGGCCCCATCCCGCCGGCTGGGGAAAGGTGACCGGGGAATTGGGAACTTCCATCTTTTTATATGACCAGAAGCACCAGCCGATGCCCAGCCGCTCATACATAGGGAACGCATAGGTGTACCAGGAAAGATTGTTTTCCCCTCCCTCGCCCATCCAAAGGGGAGCTTGCAGACGCTTTGCGGCCTTCACAAACTCGGCGAGGCTTTCTTCATCCGGATCGTTCCAGTATTTGTGAAACTGCAGAAGGATGTTGTCCGCTCCCTCTTCCGGAGTAAATTCGTCAAAAACGGAGAAGTCCGTGGCCCAATGGCACCCCTCCAAAACAATGACGTGCTTTTTGTCTATACTGCGAATGGCAGCAATCAGGCGGCGGTACAGGGGAAGAAGCTGAGAGTTATACTGCTTGTTCCACTTAGGCAGGGGTTCGTTGAGAAGATCGTATCCGCCGACGGCCGGCTCCCCTGCGTAACGCAAAGCCAGAAGCTGCCACATCTTCACCAGTATATTCTGATTTTCCGGGTTTGTGAACAGCTCGGGAATGTCCCGTTCGCTATCGTCGATATTCTGCCCCGTCTGGCCTCCCGGTGCGCCGTGCATATCCAGAAACAGATACAAGCCGTATTTTTTGCACCAAGCTAAGGCGTCATCCACATGGCTTAAAGTTTCTTGGCAAAAGCGCACCGAGCCCCCGGCATCGGTTTCAAACAGATGCCGGGCATTCAAAGCCAGCCGAACGGAATTGAGCCCTTGCTCCGCAATCCACCGGATGTCCTTTTCCGTAATGAAGGTGCGGTTAAATCGCTCCCAAAAGGACGAAGCGTAGGCAGGGCCGCACAACTCCTCAATCAGCGCCTCCATGCGGCGGGGCCGGTCGCACTTGGTGTAAAACTTCCACATATACCCTTCCGGCAAAAGCCAGCCGGACAGCCCCATGCCCCGCAAAAGAAAGGGCCGGTTCCCCTTGCAGAGAACTCCTTTTTCGGTGTGCAAATATTCCATGTGCTTACCCCTTTACTGCCCCGTCGGCAATCCCCTTTAAAATTTGCTTTTGGAAAAAGCCATAGAATACGATTACCGGCAGTGCCGCCAGAATCAATGCGCTTAAAATTGCCGTCCAATCGCTGCAGTATTGGCCGAACAACGTGTTGGTGGAAAGCAGGAGCGTATACTTTTTGCTGTCCGAAATCACAATCAACGGCAGCAGAAAATCGTTCCACACCCACAGCACGTTGGTAATGGCAATGGTGACTGTAATGGGCTTGAGCATAGGCAGGACAATCATAAAGAAGGTCTGCAGGGAATTGCACCCGTCCATAGCGGCCGCCTCCTCCATCTCAACGGGAATGCTTTTTACAAACCCATGATATAGGAAAATGGCCATACTGACGCCCAGCCCCGCATAAACAAAGGAAAGCCCAATCAGGGAGTTTTTGATGTGCAGCGCCAGAGTAACCCGATACAAGGGAATCATAATGGAACTGAAGGGAATCAGCATGGAGAAAATGAACAGCTTCAGCAGAAACCGGGACAGCCGGGTTTTCGTGCGGCACAGCTTCCAGCCGGCCAGGGCGGAAAAGAGAATCATCAGCGTTACGCTTAGTCCTGCCAGCAGAACGGTATTCATAAAGCTGCGGGCGTAGTGCATCTTTTCAAAGGTGCGGATGTAATTCTCAAAGGTAAACGTTGTGGGCCAGCTCATGACATTAATCAAAAGCTCACGATTGGACTTAAAGGAGTTCATCAGCGCCATAAGAAGCGGGAACAGGGTAAACAGCGCCGCCAGCGTCAGCAGGCCGTAGACAAGTATATCAGACAGCAGCCTTTTCTTTTTCATAGT
>CAZPCH010000317.1:0-2059 GCA_964585055.1 uncultured Christensenella sp.
CGGCCACACCAAACGGGAGGAAGCCAAGGAACTGATTCAGTATCTGTCCAAATTCGTTCCGGACGTGGAGACCAAGATGATTCACGCCATTGCCAACACGGAGAAATACGGTCTGTGGGATCGTCTGCGCCTGCGCTACGATCATCCCCTCTTTGAGGGCGTGCCGGGACCGAAAAATATGCCTCAGGGAGAATCTGCCCATGATGATGAACTTTGACGCCCTGCGCACCTGGGAGGAAGTCAACCTCAACGCACTGGTGCACAACTTTGAAGCCGCCCGCCGGCACATTCCCCAAGGGGTGCAGATGGCGGCGGTCATTAAGGCCGACGGCTACGGCCACGGGGCGGTGCGTATTGCATGGGAGCTGACGGGGAAGGCCGACCGCTTTGCTGTGGCCACCACCGATGAGGCGGTGCAATTAAGGGAGGCGGGCATCCGCACCCCCATTTTCCTCTTGTCTCCAACGCCGGAAGCCTGCTTTTTTGAGCTTTTGCGCTATGATATAGAGGCCACCGTGGCCTCCGTCTCCGAGGCCGAGGCCATTTGCTCCTATGCGGCCGGGCGGGGTAAGGAAGCGTCCTTGCACATTGCCGTGGACACGGGCATGGGGCGGCTGGGACTGCCCTATGAGACGGCGGCGGAGGACATTGCCCGCATTGCCGCCTTGCCCGGAGGGCGTCTGGTGGGCTTATTCTCCCACTTTGCCGCCGCAGACACCTTGGACACCGCCTATGCGGACTTGCAGGCCGAACGCTTTTTTAAGGTTACCGAACAGGTCAGCCGCCGAGGCATTTCCATCCCCCTGCGGCACATCTCCAACAGCGCCGCCCTTATGGGACGGGGGGATTACTACGACATGGTGCGCCAAGGGGTGATTCTCTACGGACTCATGCCCTCTTCCGAGGTGGATATGAAGGCCATTGACCCCTTGGAGCCGGTTATGAGCCTAAAGACCCATGTGACCTTTATAAAAAACGTGCCGGCGGGGACGCCCATCAGCTACGGCATGACCTACGTTACCCCCAAGCCCATGCGCATTGCCACCTTGGCCATCGGCTATGCCGACGGGTTCCCAAGGGGGCTGTCCAACAAGGGCTATGTGCTTTTGCACGGGCAAAAGGCGCCCGTGGTGGGACGGGTGTGCATGGATCAGGTTATGGTGGACGTGACGGACATTCCCGAAGCACGGGAGTGGGACGTGGCCACCATCATCGGACGGGAGGGAGAGCTTACCGTTACCGCCGACGATATCGCCGCCATGACCGGCACCATCGGGTATGAGATTGTGTGCCTCATTGCCCCCCGCGTGCCTCGGGTATATATCAAAAACGGACAGGTGGACAGCGTCCATCGCCTGATTTAATTCACATAAAAGGCGTATAAAGTCCCAAGTGCGGGACTTTTTGCTTATGTGAGCCCCATGAAAGGAGAAAAATGGCCAGAATTCTGCTGGTGGAGGACGACAGGAAAATCGTCAGCTTGTTGAAAGAGTTTTTGGAAGGGGAGGGTCTGCAGATTTTATCCGCCTCGGGAGAGGGGGAAGCCCTGTCCCTGCTGGAGAGCCAACCCTTTGACTTGGTTCTGCTGGATATCGCTTTGGAGGAGGGCAACGGCTTTGATGCTTGCAGGGAGATAAAAAAGCGGCGGGATATCCCCGTCTTTTTCCTCACCGCCTCCGGGGACGAAAACAGCACCGTGGCGGGGCTGGACATGGGGGCGGACGACTACATCGCAAAGCCCTTCCGCCCAAGGGAGCTCCTCTCCCGCATCCGCAGTGCCCTGCGGCGAAGCGGAGCGGATACCAGCATTCTGAGGCTGGGGGATTTGACTTTGGACACCAACCGCAGCCTCGTTTACAAGGGGGAGGAACTGCTGCCTTTGAGCGCCTTGGAGTACCGCATGCTGCTGCTGTTTGCGGGGAATCGGGGGAAACTGCTGTCCCGCAACCGCCTTTTGGAGGAACTGTGGGACATGGGCGGCGAGTTTGTCAACGACAACACTCTGAGCGTATGCATCCGCCGTTTGCGGGAGAAAATTGAGGAGGACCCTGCCAACCCC
>CAZPCH010000318.1:0-2038 GCA_964585055.1 uncultured Christensenella sp.
GTCGGGGTGGATCAAGCCGAACCCACTGGTGAGGCTTGAGACGGGGGGAGAGAAAGCGAATCCTTAAGTTAATGACATTGCTTGTGTAAAGGGAGCTGTCACCGAAGGTGACTGAGGGATTGACTTATACCGTACAAAAAGCATATGACGGAAACCTTAACCTATTACTCCCGCCATCAAGTCAACCCCTCAGTCTGCCCCCTTATCACGCTCAGAACAGTGTTTTGAACAAAAAAGAGGACGGATTTCTCCGTCCCTTAATTTTTTGCTCCTTTAGAGGGCTTAGTCGTCTACGTCAAAGGCTTCCAGGGCGCTCTGCTTCTTCACGGGCTTGCTGTCTCCGTGGCGGACAAAGAGCATGGTGATAAAGGCCAGCCCCACGCACACCGTTGCATAGGGGAACAGGGCGGTCATGCCCTCGGCATCCATAAGCTTGCCGCTGATGTAGGGGGTAATGGTCTGGGCGGCCATGGAGGCGGTGTAGTAGAAGCCGGTGTACTTGCCCACGTCGCTGCCCTTGCACATCTCCACCACCATGGGGAAGGAGTTGACGTTGATGGTGGCCCAGCCGATGCCCGCCAGACAGAACATGGCGTTCATCAAAATCATGCTGCTGCCCACCCGCAGGAAGGAGGCGGTCAAAAAGGCCGTGCCCAGCATGAGAATGCCCGCCAGAATGGTCTTTTTCCGTCCCACCTTGCTGGCAATCATGCCCACGGGCAGGTAGCTGACGATGGCCGCCGCCTGAGCAAGGAGCAATGTGGTGTTGTAGTCCATGGCCAGCACCTTTTCCGCATAGACGGAATATTTGCTGGTAACGGCGTTGTAGCCCATGAACCAGAGGACGATGGAGGCAAGAATGAACAGCAGGGACTTAAGCTGCGCCTTCCCCAGCTTGCTGCCGGGAACGGAGCCGTCGCTGTCCTCCTCTTCCTCCGAAAGTCCGTAGCGGCGGGAGTCCGCTTCCATCTCCTTGACCAGCTTGGGCTCCTTTACGGTGAGCATGAAGATGAGCAGAGCCGTAAGCATAATCCCCGCCACGCAGGCAAAGAAGGGGGTGTAGCTCATGAGAGCGTTTTTCACGGCGGAGGTCTTAAAGACCATGCCCAGCACCAGCACCAGAATGCCGCCGGCGGTGCCCATAAGGTTGATGACGGCGTTGCCCTTACTGCGCAGGGGCTTTACCGTCACGTCGGGCATAAGGGCTACGGCAGGGGAGCGGAAGGTGGCCATGGCGATGAGCACCAAACACAGCACCGCAATAAAGAGAATCTCCAGAGAGGAATCGCTTTTGGTAATGCGGTGGACGGCGGCTTGGCGGGCGGGCACCACATAATCGGAGTAGTCGGCGTTGACCTTTCCGTCCACGGTGGAGGGAATGGTCAGGAACTCCTCCAGGGTATAGGCCTCGCCCAGCACATAGCTTTCACCGGCGGGGGTCTGGAGGGTGGAGTCCTTTTCGCTCTCATAGATGGCGGTCATGGCGGCGGGATCGTCGATGGCGGAGACGGTCTCAATCTTCTTTAGCTGAAGGTTGTCCACAAAGCTCAGTCCCACAAAGGCCACGGCGGCCACAATGGTGCCGAAGAGGATGAAGGGGGTGCGGCGCCCCAGACGGCTCTTGCACCTGTCGGACAGGGAGCCGAAGAAGGGGAGCATGAACAGAGCCAGCACGTTGTCAATGGCCATGACGATGCCGGAGTAGGCCTGAGACATGCCGAACTTATCGGTGAGGATCTTGGGGATGATGGTGTCGTAGGCTTGCCAGAAGGTAGAGATGAGGAAGAAGGCAAAGCCCACCAGAATGGTTTTCTTGTAGTTGAGTTTCATGGGACGCTCCCTTGCTCTTTTTCCTATTATTATATAGTTTTTTTCCCCTGCAGGCAACGGAAAGTTTGGAAAAGAGGAGAATATGTTGGAAAAAATGTAAATTTTTTAGAGAAGGGTTGTATTTTTACTCTAAAAAGAATATAATGCACCCATCAAACCGTTATGTTCAGGGGAGCTCATGAATTTTCAATATTACGTAAACTTTATT
>CAZPCH010000319.1:0-2035 GCA_964585055.1 uncultured Christensenella sp.
TCACCGCCGCAGGCGATTTCACCCGTCGAAGACGGATTTCACTGCCGCAGGCACAAGGGGAGCCATGCGGTGGTAAGCTGTTTGTGCGGTTAAAAGCAAAAGCGAAGGGATTAGTTGCTTTCTTCGGCATGCAGTCTATATACCGTTGTCTGCCTATAGGTTTCCCCCGGGCGCAGAACCACGGAGGGGAATTGGGGGAAGTCCGGGGAGCAGGGGTAGTGCTGGGTCTCCAGACAAAAGCCCCCGTGGCGGGGATAGCGCACGCCCCCTTTGCCAAAGGGCGCCGTATCTTCGTCCACATAGTTGCCCGTGTACAGATGCACCGCCGGCTGGGTGGTAAAGGCCTCTAAACAAAGGCCGCTCTCATCCCCCTTAGCTTCCGCAAATTTATACAAAGTTCCGCCTTCTGGGAGAGCAAAGCTGTGATCATACCCTCGGCACAGGGCAAGCTGGGGGTCGTTAGAGAAGAGATCCTGCCCGATTTGCTTCCCGCTTCTAAAGTCCATGACCGTATTTTCTACGGGCAGCAGCCGTCCCGTAGGCAAGGTACCCTCCTTGCCTTCGGCAAACCGCTCCGCCAACAGGGTCAGCTTGTGCTTTAACACGTCGCCCCTGCCGTTCAGGTTGAAGTAGGAGTGGTTGGTGAAGTTTAAGATGGTGTCCTCGTCCGTCTGCGCCTCATACGCCAGCACCAGCCCGTTGTCCTCCGTCAAACTGCAGCGCACCTGACACAAAAGGGTGCCCGGGAAACCTTCCTCCCCGCTGGGGCTTGTGCGGCGGAAGACAAGGGTCTCCCCTTCCACGGCGGCGGAGAAGATTTTGCGGCCGAAGACTCCGTGCAGGTGGTTTTCTCCGTCGTTCTGCTCCAGAGTATATTCCTGCCCGTTTAAAGTGAACCTTCCCCCCTGCAGGCGGTTGGCGTAGCGTCCCACAAAGGCGCCGAACCAGCAGGAGCCCTGTTCGTACCCCTGTATATGATCATAGCCCAGCACCGCGTCCACAGGGCGGCCGTGGGTATCCGGCACCAAAAGGCTCTGCACCGTACAGCCGTAGTCTAAGACGGCTGCCTGCATGCCGCTGTTGTTTTTCAAAATCCAGCGGGTCACCGCCTGTCCCTGAGCTGTAGTGCCGAAGGGTTCGGAGTAAATGTGGGTCATGGGGAATCTCCTTTTCCATTTTTGATGCTTTCATTATACTATGGAGCAAAAGCAGGCGCAAGAGCCTCACGCGCCTTCAGCGATTGCCTACGGCAGTGAAATCCATCCTGCGGATGGGTTGATGAAGGGATGCTCTGCATCCCTTTTTTTCTGCTTATCCCCTCAGCCTGCTTCGCAGACAGCTCCCCTTACCCAATAAGGGGAGCCATGCGTTGGAAAGAGTCCTACGTTTACTTCTGCTTTTGACAAGGGAAACAGCTTCTGCCACATGCTAAAATCGGGGATGCAGTGCATCCCTACATAAACCTGTCCGAAGGACAGATTTCACCGCCGAAGGCAATCGCCGCAGGCGATTTTCCTCTCTTGACAGGACTGGAAAAACAGGTTTATACTAATTAAGTTCTTAATTAAATGTTGCATATAGGAGGGAAAGATGGAGCGTCGGCAGACGATTATGCGGGCCATGGCATCGGCTCGGTGCGCATGGCGGAACCATGTGAAGCAAGCTGCCTTATCCGAGGGGATTCCGGACTCCTACCGTCCGGTGATTCTCTACCTGCATAGGCACCCGGGAGCGGGGCAAAAGAGCATTGCGGAGTTTGCGGGGGTCACCACCTCCGCCGTCAATCAGGTGGTCAAGAGTCTGGAGGAGGAGGGGTATCTGTGCAAGCAGACGGATCCCTCGGATAAGCGGTACTCTAAGATCTACCTGACGGACAAGGGGGAAGGGGTTGCGTCCCGACTTTTTGCCCGTCTCAGTGCTTCTGACGATGCCATTACGGCCCTTTTGGGAGAAGAAAAAGAGCGGGAGCTCATTGCCCTCATGGCGGAGCTGGGGCGGTATATTCGGGAGGAGCTGGACGGATGCTGAAGTATCT
>CAZPCH010000320.1:0-2029 GCA_964585055.1 uncultured Christensenella sp.
CCATGCGGCCTCCGACACAAAGAGCCCCGTGGAGCAGGGGTTCTACGGCATCTTCGAGGTGTTTTTGACCACCATCGTCATCTGCACCCTGACGGCGCTGACGGTCATCGTCAGCGATGTCCCCGTGGCCTTCGGCGTAAAGCCCGGCACGGAGCTGGTCACCGCCGCCTTTGCCACGGTCTTCGGGCAAAAGCTGGCCTCCCTGTTTGTGGCCGTTGCCATTATCTTCTTTGCCTTCTCCACCATTCTGGGCTGGGCCCTTTACGGTGCCCGCTGTGCCCAGTTCCTTTTTGGCACCAAGGGCTACAAGGCCTATCAGGTTCTCTTTGTGCTGGTGGTGGTGCTGGGGGCCGTGGCCTCTCTGGATGTGGTGTGGGATCTTGCGGACACCTTCAACGGCCTCATGGCCATCCCCAACTTCATCGCTCTCTTTGCCCTTTCGGGCACCGTGGCCAAAATGGTGCAGGAGCACTTTTTAAAAGACCCCCTGCCGCCCATAGCCCAAAACAAATAATCCCATTGCCTATACCGGGGACGGAAGCTTCCGCCCCCTTTCTTTTTGTCCCGCCCAAGTTTTCCTTGCCATTTTGGACGCCATGCTATATTATAGAAAAGGTTTGCGCCATGGGCGCAGACGGCGGAGGAAACGAGTATGAAGATTCACGGCTTGCAAAAGATGACCCTGCTGGACTATCCCGGCAAGGTGGCCTGCACCGTTTTTTTGGGCGGATGCGACTTCCGCTGTCCCTACTGCCACAACGCCGAGCTTTGGAACGGCCTTTGTCCGCCCCTTATGGAGGAAGAGGAGCTTCTGGCCTTTTTGCAAAAGCGCCGCGGACTTTTGGACGGCGTAGCCGTTACGGGGGGCGAACCCCTGCTGCAAAAGGAACTGCCCGCCCTCCTGGCCCGCATTCGGGCCATGGGCTTTTCCATTAAGCTGGACACCAACGGCACCCACCCGGAGCGCCTGCGCACCCTCATGGAGGAGGGGCTGGTAGACTATGTGGCCATGGACATAAAGAACAGTCAGGAAAAGTACGCAAAGACCGTGGGGCTTCCTCAGCTCAATTTAGCCCCCGTAAAGGAAAGCGTGTCTTTGCTCTTGGAGGGGCGGGTTCCCTATGAATTCCGCACCACCGTTTGCAGGGAACTGCATAAGGATGCAGACATCCTCTCCATTGCCCAATGGATTCAGGGGGCCTCTGCCTACTATATTCAGCCCTTTGCGGACAGGGACACCGTCCCCTGCCATACCCTCCATGCGCCGGAAAAAACCGCCCTCAAGGGCTTTATTTCCATAGCCGCCCCCTATGTCTCCCTTGTATCCCTTCGGGGGGAGTCCCTATAGCGCATATTCTCTATGCAAGCCGCATAAATACTATATGTTGTGGTTTTGTGAACATCTTGCCCCACATATTGACAAAGGGCACAAGATGTGGTATCTTCTTTTTGCTGCGATTTTTGAAGTTTTCCGTCCCAAAAGGGCGTGTCGCAATATTTATCAGACTTTCAGGAGGTTTTTATGTACCGAGTTATCAAACGTGACGGCCAGTTGGTGGAGTTCAACATTGCCAAGATCAGTGCTGCCATGGGCAAAGCCTTCGATGCATTGCACAAGCAGTCTCATCCCAGCGTGCTGGACTTGCTGGCTCTGCGTGTAACGGCGGACTTTGAGAACAAGATTAAGGACGACTGCATTGCCGTAGAGGACATTCAGGACAGCGTGGAGAAGGTGCTCTCTCAGGCGGGCTACGAGGATGTGGCCAAGTCCTACATTCTCTACCGCAAGCAGCGGGAGAAGATCCGCAACGTCAACTCCACCCTGCTCAACTACAAGGATCTGGTGGACAACTACCTGCAGATCAACGACTGGCGGGTAAAGGAGAATTCCACCGTGACCTACTCCGTAGGCGGTCTCATTCTCTCCAACTCCGGCGCCATCACCGCCAACTACTGGCTTTCGGAAATCTACGACAGCGAGGTAGCCGAAGCCCACCGCTCCGCCGCCCTCCATCTTCACGATTTGAGC
>CAZPCH010000321.1:0-2025 GCA_964585055.1 uncultured Christensenella sp.
CGGCGGTTTATGAGAGGGTATACGGGGGCGGCGGCATAAAAAGAAGGAGCCTTAGGGCTCCTTTAACATTCTATGGACTTTATACAACCTCAATTTCCGGGGGCTCCTTGGGCAGTTCAGGCAGGGGAGGAAGCTCTTCCAGAGAGTGCATTCTGAACTTGTGCAAAAAGGCATCGGTGGTCACAAAGAGCAGAGGTCTGCCGGGCACGTCCTTGCGTCCGGATACGGCAATGAGCCCCAGCTTTTGAAGCTGGGTGACGGCGTATTCGCACCGCACCCCGCGGATTTCCTCGATTTCACCCCGTGTAACCGGCTGTTTGTAGGCGATGACCGCCAGAGTTTCCATCATGGAGGCGGACACGGAGCGCTTTTGAATGGGGGTCAGCACCTTTTCCACGGCCTCCCCGTTTTCGGGGGCGGTGGTGAGCTGGGCGGTTTTTTCGGTATACATCAGCCGCAGTCCCCGCCCTTGGGCAATATAGGACTGCTCCAGTTCCTCCAGTGCTTCCTGCACCGCCTTCGCTTCCGCTTCCAAACCGCTGCACAGGGCAGAGAGCGCCACAGGCTCCCCGGCCACAAAGAGAACGGATTCGATTTTTCCTGCCAGTTCCGTCATGACGGTTCCTCCTCGTCCATGTAGGTACCCTCATCCTCTTCCCGCAGATTGGCGGCCTTCAGGCGGATGGGGGCAAAGGTGTCCTTTTGGAATACCCGCACTTCCCCTCGGTTCATGAGTTCCAGCACCGCCATAAAGGTGACCACCAGCTCCATGTGGGTGGGACTTTGGGTAAATAAATCATAAAAGCTGACGGAGCCCTTCTCCCGCAGGCGGGTGCGGATCATGCCCGACCGCTCCCGCACGGTGTACACATCCTGCTTTACCCGGTGGAGGAGGGCTTCCTTTTCTTCAGGCTCCCGGCTCAGGGCGGATAAAAAGGCCAGCAGAAGGGTGTCCGCCGTGGCATCGGGCAGATTGGCTTCCGTAGGGGGTGCGGGCAAATCTTCGGGCAGACGGGAAAAGGCGTTTTGCCCTTGGGCATACAGCCCCTGCAAATCCTCCCCCGCCTTTTTGAATACCTGATACTCCTGCAGTCTGCGTATAAAGGCCTTCTCCGGATCCTCCTCTTCTTCCTCCTGAAGGGCAGGAGGGGCGGGCAGGAGCCTGCGGGACTTGATGTAGAGAAGCTGAGCCGCTACCAGCAGAAAATCGCTGGCGTTGTCCATCTGCTCCTCCTTTAAATCTCCCACTACCTGCAGATATTGGGCGGTGATTTCGGATACAAAGATGTCCTCTATGCGCACCTGCGCCTTTTGAATGAGCTGTAAGAGCAAATCAAGGGGGCCTTCAAAGTCCCCCACGTGTACCTGATAACTCATAGGACTAAACCAGCATGGAGGAAATCCAGTTGAGAACCAGATTCTGCGCCCAGCTTAGGGGGTAGTCCAGCACATCCAGACACAGAAGGGCGATGAGCACATACTGACCGTAGCGGTGGAGGAAGTTCCACAGCTTGTGAGGGTACCGCCGCCCCAGCAGGTTCTCCAGCACATGGCTGCCGTCCAGAGGGGGAATGGGAACCAGGTTGAAGACGCACAGGCAGGTGTTCAGACAAATGATGTTCAGAAAAATGTTGACAAAGGCATTGTTGAGCAGCAGGGCGTAGTTCCACTTCACCAGCCCCACAAAGAGCAGGGAGAAGACCGCCACGATACAGGCGTTCATAAGTACGCCCGCCAAGGAGACGATGATGTCGTCCCGACGGTAGTTCTTAAAGTTCCGAGGGTTGACGGGCACGGGCTTGGCCCAGCCGAAGCCCAGCAGAAGCATGCATAAAAGCCCCAACGGGTCAAAGTGGGCAAGAGGATTTAAACTCATGCGCCCCAGATTCCGTGCCGTGGGATCCCCCAAGCGGTAGGCGGCGTAGGCGTGGGCCCACTCGTGAAGGGTCAGTCCCAGCAGAACGGCGGGCAGAATGTACAAAAGCTCAATGGGATTTTGGATGTAGTAAAGAATTCTGTTCATAC
>CAZPCH010000322.1:0-2025 GCA_964585055.1 uncultured Christensenella sp.
TTGGTGCCCGCCTCTCGGCGGTGCCGTCCCTCGCGACAGCTTCCTCAGTATACTCTCCCCATCCCGTTTTGTCAACCCCTATTTTTTATTTTCTTCAAAAAATTTTTTAGGGGCTCTTGCGGAGCGGGAGTTCCCTGCGGAACGTGTTGTATCTTAACACATCTGATTGACAATTGCAAGTGTTTTTAGTAAAATATTTTGAAAAGCAATTTTCCAGCACAAAAGGAGGAAACAATGCGCACACTCACAAGCACGGAGCTCAGATCGCTCTATCTTGATTTCTTTAAGTCCAAGGGTCACGCTGTCATTCCCAGCGCTTCCCTGATCCCCGAAAACGACCCCACGGTCTTGTTCACCACCGCCGGCATGCATCCTTTGGTACCCTACCTCATGGGGCAGAAGCATCCCGCCGGCACCCGTTTGACCGACGTGCAGAAGTGCGTCCGCACGGGCGACATCGACGAGGTAGGCGACACCTCTCACTGCACCTTCTTTGAGATGCTGGGCAACTGGTCTCTGGGAGATTATTTTAAGGAAGACTCCATCGCCTACAGCTGGGAGTTCCTGACCGACGAAAAGTGGCTGGGCATTCCCAAGGAGAAGCTCTTCTTCACCTGCTTTGAGGGTGACGAGGACTGCCCCCGGGACACCGTGTCCCACGACCGCTGGGTGGAGATGGGCGCAGATCCCTCTCATATCGTATATCTGCCCAAGAAGCACAACTGGTGGGGTCCTGCGGGACTCACCGGTCCCTGCGGCCCCGACACGGAGATCTTCTACGACACGGGCATTGAGCCCTGCGGCCCCAACTGCCACGCCGGCTGCGACTGCCACAAGTACCTTGAGATCTGGAACAACGTGTTCATGGAATATAATAAGGTAGCGGAAGGCAAGTACGAGCCTCTGGCTCAGAAAAACGTAGATACGGGCATGGGTCTTGACCGCACCATCGCCACATTGCAGGGGGTGGAAAGCGTCTTTGATACAGACGCCTTCGCCGGGGTCATCGAGGTCATCGCCCGCCTGTCCCACAAGCACTATAAGGACAGCGCCGACACCATCAAGGCCTTCCGCATTATTGCCGACCACATCCGCTGCTCCACCTTCATTCTGGGCGACCAGCGGGGCGTGACCCCCTCCAACGTGGATCAGGGGTACATCCTGCGGCGGCTGATTCGGCGGAGCATCCGCTACGCCATGCAGCTAAACATCCCCCGGTACGGCCTGTGCGAGATTGCCGCCGCCGTCATCGACCAGTACGGCAGCGTATACCCCGAGCTGGAGGAGAACCGGGACAAGGTGCTTTCCGAGCTGCGCCGTGAGGAGAACCGCTTTGCCGACACGGTGAAGAAGGGCATGAAGGAGTTCAGCAAGGTGGCTCGGAACCTCCAGGGCGACACCATCGACGGCGTGGAGGCCTTCCATCTGTACGATACCTACGGCTTCCCCATTGAGTTTACGGAGGAGCTGGCTCAGGAGCAGAACCTGAAGGTGGACATTGAGGGCTTCAAGGCCGCCTTTGCCGAGCATCAGAAGAAGTCTCAGGCCGGTTCCGCCCAGCGCTTTGAGTGCGGTCTTGCGGACCACGAGGAAGCCACCACCGCCCTGCACTCCGCCACCCATCTGCTGCATCAGGCCCTGCGGCAGGTGCTCCATGACGATTCCGTCCAGCAGAAGGGCAGCAACATTACCGCCGAGCGGCTCCGCTTTGACTTCAGCTTCTCCCGCAAGCTTACTCCCGAGGAGCTTAAGGCCGTGGAAGCCCTGGTCAACGAGCAGATTGACGCCAAGCTTCCCATTACCTGCGAGGAGATGACCGTGGCCGAGGCCAAGGCTCAGGGTGCCATCGGTCTGTTCGACAATAAGTACGGCGAGCGGGTCAAGGTATACACCATGGGGAACTTCTCCAAGGAAATCTGCGGCGGCCCCCACGCCACCAACACCGGGGATTTGGGACGCTTCGTGATCAAAAAGGAAGAGGCTTCCTCCTCCGGCGTACGGCGCATTAAGGCCGTGCTGATTAAG
>CAZPCH010000323.1:0-2016 GCA_964585055.1 uncultured Christensenella sp.
AATCCCTCAGTCTTGTTCCTTCCGCTCTCGCTCCAGTCACAATCCAGCTCCCTTTGCACAAGGGAGCCGAACGTTGTAAGCGGCTTTTACTTCCTTTTGCTTTTAGGTGCATAAGCTGTTTAAAACGCATGCCCCCTGTGTAAGCAATGTCCTTAACTTAAAAAACAAAGTGCACAAGGGACTTTTACTCTTAAGTTAATGACATTGCTCCTCAGAGGGAGGCAAGATATTAATAAGTCTTTTTCCCAATATTTGTCATAAAACCAAGGAAAAGACTGTCTAATCCCTTGGCTCCCTCTGAGGAGGGAGCTGTCGCCGAGAGAAGCGAGGTGACTGAGGGAGAGAACACGCCTCTTGGGCACTTTAGTTCTTAAGGTCATGCCATTACCCTTTTAAAGGATGTGCAAAAACCCCTTGACATTTCCCCGTCCATGGTCTAAGATGATGATATCACATTGATATCATCAAAAAGGACGTGAACGTGTATGCAGGAAAAGATTCTCAATACCAAGAAAAACGGCATGGCCGCCCTCATTATCATCGCCGGACTCTATACCCTGTCCGTTGCGGGCACGGTGCTGGGCAGCATAGCCATGGGCGAAGGCAGCGTAGGAGGCACGGTGCTGTTTATTGTCTCCATGGTCTATGTGTGCCTGGGCTGGATTCCCATTCTGGGACTGAAGGTGCTCAAGCCTCAGGAAGCCCTGGTGCTGACCCTGTTCGGTAAGTACATCGGCACCCTGAAGGGGGACGGCTTCTACTTTGTCAACCCCTTCTGCACCAGCGTGAACCCTGCCGCCAAGACCAAGCTCAGCCAGAGCGGAGACGTAAAGGCCGCCGCTTCCCCCTTCCAGATTGGGGCGCAGGGGGTCAGCCTTTCCACGGAGTCCGAGCCTCTGAACAAGAAGATTTCCCTGAAGTACATGACCTTGAACAACAACCGCCAGAAGATCAACGACTGCTTGGGCAACCCGGTGGAAATCGGCATAGCGGTCATCTGGCGCATTGTGGATACGGCCAAGGCGGTCTTCAACGTGGACAATTACAAGGAGTATCTCTCCCTCCAGTGCGACAGCGCTTTGAGAAACATTGTGCGCATTTACCCCTATGACGTAGCCCCCAACGTGGACACCACGGGGGACGGGGTGGCCGATGACGGAAGCTTGCGGGGCTCCAGCGAGGTGGTGGCCTCCCGCATTCGGGACGAGATTCAACAGCGGGTGGAGAACGCCGGCATTGAGGTGCTGGAAGCCCGCATTACCTACTTGGCCTATGCCCCCGAAATCGCCGCCGTCATGCTTCAGCGCCAGCAGGCCAGCGCCATTATCGACGCGCGGAAGATGATTGTGGAGGGCGCCGTGGGCATGGTGGAGATGGCTCTCCAGCGTTTGGACGAGAACCACACGGTGGAACTGGACGAGGAGCGCAAGGCCGCCATGGTCTCCAACCTTCTGGTGGTGCTCTGCGGCAATACCAACGCCCAGCCTGTGATCAACTCCGGGAGCCTGTATTGATATGGCGGGCGAAAATAAGGAAAAAAAGCAGGTGCCCCTACGCCTGTCCCCCCGCTTGTACGAGGCCTTGGCCCAGTGGGCGGAGGACGATTTCCGCTCCGTCAACGGCCAGATTGAGTACCTCTTGACGGAGTGCGTCCGCCAGCGGAAAAAGAACGGCCGCTATGTGGGCCAGGACATCGACAAGCCCCTGGACCTGGATCTTCCCCCGGACACCCGGGCAAGGAAAGACTAACACCGCTCTCCATGGGGATTTCCCTTCCTCAGCTTTGGGCGGCGGGTTGCCGAAAGGCAAACGTTTTGCGGAGAGGCACTTTGCTCCTCTCCGCAAAACAGAACGGCTCCGCCGTTCCGCCGCCCCACTCCCCCAACGAAAAAAGACCGTGAACCCACGGTCTTTTCATATACGCTTTTACTCTACGGGCACTTTGACCACGATCTTCACCACGGCCATTTTTTCTCCCGCCGAGCAGCGGGGCTTGTGGGCGTCCTCAGGCCCCAG
>CAZPCH010000324.1:0-2010 GCA_964585055.1 uncultured Christensenella sp.
CCCATGCACACAAGCGAAGGGCTCCGCCCTTCCGCCGCCCCCCAAAACTCCTTCCCGCATTTTTCTTGCCATATACAGGGCGGGCGTGTATAATAAAGGCGAAAAGTTAAACGAGACTAACCTCTCGAAAGGGGAAGATATATGACGCTGAACGAACTCAAGCCCGGACAATGCGCCCGCATTCTGTCCGTAGGGGGAGAAGGGGCTTTGCGGCAGCATTTTCTGGACATGGGGGTGCTGCCCGGGGCAGAGGTCACTCTGGTAAAGCTGGCGCCCATGGGGGATCCCATGGAGCTGCGCATTCACAGCTATGAGCTGACGCTGCGCCTGAGCGACGGGGAGAAGATTGAAATTGAGCCCATTCCCGCCCTGACCACGGGGCAGAAGCGGGAGCGGGTGACCCTCCTTTCCATGGCCCATCCCGGCTTGGGGGAAGAGGGCAAGTTCCACGACAAGGACGCCGCCACCCCCCTGCCCAAGGGGGAGAAGCTGACCTTTGCCTTGGTGGGCAACCAGAACTGCGGCAAAACCACCCTCTTTAACCAGCTTACCGGCTCCAACCAGCACGTGGGGAACTTCCCCGGGGTCACCGTGGACAGAAAGAGCGGCGCCATCAAGGGACAGCCCGGCACGGAAGTTACGGATCTGCCCGGCATTTACTCTTTGTCCCCCTACTCCGCCGAGGAGATTGTCACCCGTGCCTTCATTTTGGAGGAGAAGCCAAGCTGTATCATCAACATTGCCGACGCCACCAATTTGGAGCGGAATCTGTATTTAACCATGCAGCTGCTGGAACTGAACGTGCCCATGGTGCTGGCTCTCAATATGATGGACGAACTGCGGGGCAACGGCGGCTCCGTGGACATCAACGCCATGGAGGCTCTGCTGGGCATTCCCGTGGTGCCCATTTCTGCCGCCAAGAATCAGGGCGTGGAGGAGCTGGTGCGCCACGCCGTCCACATCGCCCGCTATCAGGAAAAGCCTGTGCCCATGGACTACTGCAGAGCCCAGGATCACAGCGGCGCCGTTCACCGCTGCCTCCACGGCATCATGCATCTGATTGAGGATCACGCCCAGGAGGCGGGCATCCCCAAGCGCTTTGCCGCCGGGAAGCTGGCGGAGGGAGATGCCCTGGTGCAAAAGGCCCTTCGCCTGACGGACAACGAGGAGGATATGCTGGAGCATATTCTCACCCAAATGGAGCAGGAGCGGGGCATGGACAGAAAGGCCGCCATGGCGGACATGCGCTTTGCCTTCATCGGCAATCTGGTGGACAAAACCGTGGTGCAGCCCCACGAAAGCCGGGAGCACAGTCGCTCTGCCCGCATCGATAGCATTCTCACCGGCAAATATACCGCCATCCCCGCCTTTATCCTCATTATGGGGCTGGTCTTTTTCCTGACCTTCAACGTCATCGGCGCCTTCTTCCAGAACCTGCTGGAGCAGGGCATCGACGCCTTTATCGGCTGGGCGGACGGCTTGCTGACCCTTTGGGAGGTGAATCCCACCCTCCATTCCCTGCTTATAGACGGGGTGTGCACGGGGGTAGGCAGCGTGCTGAGCTTTTTGCCCATTATCGTGGTGCTGTTCTTCTTCCTCTCCCTGCTGGAGGATACGGGGTACATGGCCCGCATTGCCTTTGTGACGGACAAGCTCCTCAGGCGCATCGGCCTGTCCGGGCGGAGCATTGTGCCCATGCTCATCGGCTTTGGGTGCACCGTCCCCGGGGTTATGGCCAGCCGCACCTTGCCCAGCGAGCGGGACAGAAAGATGACCATCCTTTTGACCCCCTTTATGATCTGTACGGCCAAGCTCCCAATCTACGGCTTCTTTACCCACCTCTTTGTCCCCATATACTCCGGGCTCATTATGATTGGCCTCTATGTGCTGGGGATTCTGGTGGGGATTCTGGTGGCCTATGTTTCCAAAAGCACCGTCTTTAAGGGCAACGCCGTGCCCTTTGTTATGGAACTGCCCAACTACCGCCTGCCGGGGCTGAAAAACGTGGCC
>CAZPCH010000325.1:0-1999 GCA_964585055.1 uncultured Christensenella sp.
TTTTTTATGGGATAAGATGCAAATCGGAGGATTCCTTCAATTTCTGAACAATGGTATCACCCCGAATCCAAACCCATTGAGGCAGCATTTTGATGCCGTTGACGCATTCGGTTTTATTCTTTAAAGCGGCGTCGGCACCGGAGCCGCGTATGAAAACCTCGTTGTCACTGCTCTTCATAAAGTTGGGAGCGGAACTAATCTCTCCGCTTTTATTAACGATAGGCTCTCCGTTCTGTTTATATCGCACCACATCCCTGAGAGTTCTATTTTTCACCTTGTCCCGGGTGTCCTCCCAAAGAAGTTTTACGGTATTGTCGATAAAGCCGTCGGAGAAAACCAGCCGCTTAAAGCCGAGAAAGATATTGTCCCCCAGCATATGCCGAGAGGCACCTGAGTTTTGGGAAGAAGTATAGACTTGGGGCTCCTGAAACACGATGCACAAAAGAGCATGGTCAGCAAAATAGGTGTACAACTCAGAGTCCTCAAACTGAAATTTTCTGGGACAGCCGTCCTCCCCCATAAACTCCTCTTGGGTAAACTCATCAAAGTCCGCATGGAACAGCTTCATGTCCTCCGTTCGTCCCCCCTCGGCGGTAAGGGCAATACTTTTGGCAATAAGACCGAATTTTTCAAAGAGCGCAATTTGGTTCAGCTTTTTGGAAGTGCCGCCGAACATGGCCACCACAATCTGCTCGTAAATGCCTTTGTTTTCACGGCTTTTGTCATAGGGAACGGAGAACTCACGGGCGAGGGCGGCGATGGTCTTGCCCCTGTGGAGGGCGGTCAGTTCCTGCAGTTTTCTGTCAATATCGGTGACGGCCGTATATCTGCCGGGAAGCTGCTCCAAGCTGTATCCGAAATGATTGGAAATCATGGCGGACACCGTGGGTTTTTTCAGCCTGAAGCGTGGAGGAAATTTGGGGGATAAATCCACATAGCTAAGAACGCTTCGAAGGGAACCGTGGGCGTCGATGTAGGCCTGCCTAACTTCCTCCTTCCACTTTTTATCCTTGGGACCGGGAAACTGGCTTACAACCTCTTTGCAGAGCTTTCGCACCTGCTCCCAGTCATTTTTTAATACCTCCACATCCTCTTGCTCAAACTCGTGAAATTCGTACCCCACTAAGGGAAAATTTTTGTATTCGTAGGGAGAAACCGGCCGTGAAGATGCATAGTGGTAGTATACGATGAGCATGTGCTCCAGCTTTTCCCAAAAATGAGAGGTGAAAAACTCCTGCTCCCCGATGTCATACACCCCAACGGCCGTAATGGACATGGGCTCTTTGGCCACAAAATGCTTCGACGGTTTGGGATTTACCTCCATGCCCGTTGTCTTCAGCTCGGTTTTCACGGCCTTTTCTCCGTCCAAAATGACCAAGTCCGCTTCCTGCTTGGAATCGGGGCTGTATCCGAAGATGCATTGCTCCACTATACAACCGGCCACGCCCTTCTGCCGAGTAAACTGCTGCACTTTGAGAAAGATTCCTCGGTTGTCGATATCCCCAAGGGTCTTTCCTCTTTGGGCTTCCAAGCGTTGAATCACATCCTGCTTTTCGAATACGTGCTCGGCCATGGGTATTTCACCGCTCCTTTATTCACTTTCGATAATGCCGTCCAAAATCCGTCCCATTCTGGTAATCATGGGCACCACCAGTGCATTTCCCATGCAGAAATACCGCATGCGCTCGGGCATGCCGGTGTTCGTCCAGCCGTCATCAAAGCCCTGCAGGCGCTCCGCTTCCACAGGGGTCAGTAGGCGCAGTTTGCCTGTGGCGGGATCGTCCACCACATGGGAGGAGCGGTTTAAAGTTGCCTCGCTGGTCAGCATGGTGCGGCCGGGTCTGTCCCAAGGGTCAGGGAAAGCGATGGCGCCTTCGGAGAAAAGGTAGGTGTGACCGCTGACGGAGGTTCGCTGAATTTTCTTGGAGCCCTTCATGTACTCCCACTTGGGCAGACGCTCTTGGGAAATGTAGTACTTAGGATCAACATCCCGCTGAAG
>CAZPCH010000326.1:0-1997 GCA_964585055.1 uncultured Christensenella sp.
ACCACCTGCATGCCGTACTGGGTAAAGACCATCATGTCCCCAAACAGGGCGATTCTGCCCATGGGGTCGGCCGCCTGTCCCAGCAGGTGTGCGCCAATCCAGTATACCGCCAGAGACAGCCCGCTCATAATCAACTGCATGGAGGGCATCATAAAGGCCATGGTCCGCTGGGTGAACAGCTGGGTGCAGGTCAGCGCCTCGTTGGCGCCTTCGAATTTTTCCTCCTGATAGCCCTCGGCGTTGTAGGCACGCACCACCCGCAGACCGGTCAAATTCTCCCGGGTCACTCGGTTCAAATCATCGGTGAGCTTCTGAATCTTTTTGAATCTGGGCATGGTCAGGGAGATGCACACGGCTACCACCACAAGGAGAATGCACACGGCGGCGGCCACGGAGATGGTCCACTGCCACTCCTTGTCCGCAATCTTGATAATGGCCCAGCCCGCCGTCAGGGGCGCCTTAATGAGCATCTGCAAGCCCATGACGATGAACATGAGCACCTGCTGGATGTCGTTGGTGGAGCGGGTAATGAGGCTGGCCGTAGAGAAGCGGCCGATTTCCTCCATGGAAAAGCTCTGCACCTTGTAAAACATGGCGTTGCGCAGGCTGTAAGCTAAGTCGCTGCCGATGCGGGAGGAAAACATGGACGTAATCACGGCGGCCAGCAGGCTCCCAAGGGCGCACAGCAGCATCATGCCCCCTGCCGCCAGCACTTCGGACATGGCGCTGCCGGGGGTCTCCACCAGCACCGTAATTTTGTTCATGTACCCCGGCATGGTGATATCCAGCCACACCTGCGAAGCAATGAGGGCCACGCAGATCAGCGCATACAGCCAGTCACGCTTCGGCAGTTTCTTCAATAATTTCAGCATGAAACTTTCTCCTTCTACTAAACTTCTAACCCGGTTAGATACTTTTTAAAAAGCAAACCCAGACCTCGGCCCGTTTTTTCTGCGGCCTCAGTCTTCTTCCGTCCTTTTTATGACCTCATGAATCTCATTGGAAATGGCGGCAAACTCCAGCATCCGCTCCAAACCGATTTCATCGATCAGAGAGCCAATCATGGCGTAGATTTCCCGCTGAAACCGTTCGGCGGCATCCTTTCCCTGCTGAGAGAGGCTCACCACCACCAGACGGCCGTCCGCAGGATCGCTCTGCTTCTCCAGCAGTCCCTTGGCCACCATCTTTTTCAAAAGCACAGCCACCCTGGCGGTGCTGACCCCCAGAGCCTTGCTGATTTCTCCGGCAGTAGCCCGTTGGTTTTCCCGGCTGAGATACTTTAAAATTGCCCGAATGCCCATGGAGCTTCTGTCCATTTTCTGATACTTTTCTGACGGCGGTGCTTTGTGTATGACCGCCAGCAAAGCTTCCACCTGCTTTTGCGTTGCCATGGCGAACCTTCCTCACGGATTTTGCTAACCCGGTTAGCAAAACGCAGTATACTGCATATGCCCGCCCCCGTCAACGG
This sequence comes from uncultured Christensenella sp., assembly GCA_964585055.1. Lineage (GTDB taxonomy): Bacteria > Bacillota > Clostridia > Christensenellales > CAG-138 > RUG472. The sequence goes on from CAZPCH010000326.1 coordinate 1,469, forward strand.
CATGGCTGTGAACAGAATGTGAAAACTTGACTTCCTCAAAGAAGGCAAAACAACCGTTGATTTTCATATCTTCCTATGATATTCTTTTATTATATAAATCCAATCAAAGGAGATGCCTTCCATGAGCGAACCCCTGACTTTTTATCCCACCCATCCTTCCCCTTCTAAGACCCATCAGATTGAAACCACCCCCATGCCCCTGCTGCCTCAGGAGGCGCCCTTTGCCGTAAAGCCCCTGTGCGAAGCCTTTCGGAAGGACTTGCAGGGGGCCTTGGCCGTCTATCTGGACAAGCGCTTTGAGGTCACGGGCATTGCCCTAAAGGTGGGGCCGGACGTGCACAACAAACCCTCCATCGAGCTTTCCGATTGTCTGGGGGGCGAAACCTACGCCCTGACCATTTTCCCCACGGAGGAGCATTACAGCAAGGTCTCCGTAGGCGACCGGGTCACCGTGCGGGCCAACTATCTGGTACTCAGCAACAGCTTCGGCGTGGTCATGAAGTTCAGCGAGCTGGTTTCCGTGGAGAAA
>CAZPCH010000327.1:0-1986 GCA_964585055.1 uncultured Christensenella sp.
CTCTTGGGTGCCCGGGGGCGTTCCGCCCCGGGCACCCAAGGGTTCGCGCTGCGAACCCGCCGCCCCCCGCCCCGCCGCGGGAATCCGCCCTTTCCCGTTGCATTCTTCATTGGGATGTGCTATACTTCAATGGAAATATAGCGGGGAAGCAGCCCCCAGGGAGGCATGAAAATGTACCACGAAAAGCGAAATCTCACCATGATGACGGATTTGTACGAGCTCACCATGATGTACGGATATTTCTCCAAGGGTATGTATAAAAACGAGGCCGTGTTCGACGTGTTCTTCCGTCCCAAAGAGGAAACCCGCTACGCCATTATGTGCGGTGTGGAAAGCGTCATCGACTATATCAACCATCTGCACTTTGACGAGGAGGATCTCTCCTACCTCCGTTCTTTGAACCTCTTTGACGAAGCCTTTTTGGATTTCCTCCGTGAGCTCCGCTTTACGGGTGAAATATATGCCATGCCCGAGGGCACGGTGGTCTTCCCCTATGAGCCCCTGATTCGGGTCAAAGCCCCCATCTGCGAAGCCCAGCTCATTGAAACGGCTGTGCTGACCTTCATCAACCACCAGACCCTTATTGCCACCAAGGCCAGCAAGGTTTGTCAGGCCGCCCAAGGGGATCGGGTCATGGAGTTCGGTCTGCGCCGTGCTCAGGGAGCGGACGCCGCCATTTTGGGCGCCAGAGCGGCGGTCATCGGCGGCTGTACCGGCACCAGCAACGTATACACCGGCCAGTACTTTGACATCCCCGTCTGCGGCACCCACGCCCATAGCTGGGTCATGAGCTTCCCCGACGAAATCACCGCCTTCCGTGCCTATGCGGAGCTGTTCCCCGACACCTGCCTGCTGCTGGTGGACACCTTCGACACCCTCCGCTCCGGCGTTCCCAATGCCATTCAGGTCTTCAAGGAACTCCGTGCCAAGGGGCATGAGCCTGTGGGCATCCGTTTGGACAGCGGCGACATGGCATATCTGAGCAAGCAGGCCCGCAAGATGCTGGACGAGGCCGGCTTCCCCAAGGCCACCATCACCGCCTCCAGCGATTTGGACGAGACGGTCATTCGGGATTTGAAGATGCAGGGAGCCTGCATCGATAGCTGGGGCGTTGGCACCCGCCTGATTACCTCCGAGGACAACCCCGCTCTGGGCGGCGTGTACAAGCTGGCCGCCGAGGTGGTGGACGGGCAGATGATTCCCAAGATCAAGCTCAGCAACAACATCATTAAGATTACAAACCCGGGCTACAAGAAGGTCTACCGCATTTACGACAAGTACGGCATGGCCACGGCGGACTTGATTTGCCTCCATGACGAGGTCTTTGACGAAAGCCAGCCTTTGACCATCTTTGACCCCGAGCACACCTTCAAGCGCATGACGCTGACGGAGTACCACATGCGTGAGCTGCTGGTGCCCCTGTTTATCGACGGAAAGCAGGTCTACCAGTCCCCGGACATCCACGAGATCTGCGCCTATCAAAAGAAGGAGATGGCCTCCATGTGGGAGGAATACCGCCGCCTGCTGAATCCCCACACCTACAAGGTGGACTTGTCCGATAAGCTCTACGCCCTCAAGCAGAAGCTTATCAACGACAACGTGGATATCTATGAAGGCCGCTAAAGCCTTTATCGCCATACTTCTCATAAGCCTCCTGCTGGGGGCTTTTTCCGGTTGCATCCGTCAGGACGCATGGCTGATTTACAGCCCTCAGGAGGTACGGCCCACCGTCTCCCCCGCCTTTACCCCTGAGCCTACGGCCACCCCCGAAGTGCTGGAAATCCCCCCCATTACCGGAAGCACCTTCCCCATGGATGAAAAGGGGCTCCCCATTCTAGACGCCGCCACCCACTATTTCACCTATTATCTGGTTTTCACGGATTTGCGGATTTATGAGGAGAACGGCTTTACCTATTTGGACGGAGTATGCACCAACTCCTACAGCCGCCCATTGACGGGTGGCGTGGAGATTGTCTTTTCAGACAG
>CAZPCH010000328.1:0-1980 GCA_964585055.1 uncultured Christensenella sp.
CCGATAATCTTACCCATAAATGTTTCCTCCTATAAAAAACTTTCGTTGTCCGTTTGTGTCTATGTCAACCGCCGTGCGGTTCACGTCCTTTTTGTCTTTGCTTTTCTCCGCTTTACTCGGAGACCTTCACCATGCTGTGGCGGATGATCTTATCCCCCAGCTTATAGCCCTTTTGGAACACGGTGAGTATGGTGCCGCTTTCCACGCCCTCGGCAGCTTCGCTCATGACTGCGTTGTGCAGGTTGGGATCAAACTTCCCTTCTTCCTCCAGGGGAGTTACCCCCAGCTTGGTCAAAGCGGCGGAGAACTTCTTGTACACCAGCTTCATGCCCTCCATATACGCTTCGTCCGGCTCCGTGGCGCTGTCCATGATTCTCTCGAAATCGTCCAAGGTGGGCAGCAGCTCCAAAATGGCGTCCCGGCGGCCGTTCTCATAGCTTTCGGCCTTGGCGCTGTTGTTGCGGCGGCGGTAGTTCTCAAAGTCCGCCTGATTCCGCTGCAGCAGCCGCACGGTGTCGTCCAGCTCCTGCTGCTTGTTCTTCAGCTTGTTCTCGGCGTCCCGGGCCCGCTTTTCGGCCTTGTCCAGCTCGGCTCTCAGCTTCCGCTCGGACAGCTTCTTCTTCTCCTTGCCCTCCTCCTGAGGGACTTCCTCTGCCCGGACTTCCGTCTCGGGGGTCTCTACGGTGGGATTTTTGATTTCTTCACTCATGGAGCTTTATTCCTCCTCCAACAGGTTTGTTAATATGGTTCCCAAACTCATGCGCATATACTCCAGTACGGACACCACTTTTCCGTACTGCATTCTGGTGGGGCCGATGACCCCCATGGCGCCTACGGGCACGTCCCCAATGGAATAGGTGGCCGTGACCAGAGAGCAGTCCTTGAAAATATCCTCCCCCAGCTCGCTGCCGATGCGGACGGAAATCTCCATGACCCCGGCGTTCTTCACCATGCGGTAGAGTTCTTCCTTCTTTTCTACGGCGCTGATGAGCTCCCGCACCCGCTTGATGTCGCTGTACTCCGGATACTCCAGCATCTTGGTAGCCCCCGAAAGCGCCAGCCGATGGGCGTTGGCCGCCAAGCTCCCCTCCATGGTATGCAGAAGCTCCCCGATAAAGTCGCTTCTGCTGCGGAGCATGGGCCCCAGCTCCTGCTCCATGCGCCCGGCAATGAGGGACATGGGACAGTTGTAATAGGTGCGGGTGATGAGCTGAGAGATCTTGTACAGCTCATCGCTGCCCATATCCGTGGGAATGGGAATGACGCTGTCCCGGGCCACCCCTGCGTCCGTTACCACCACCACCAAGGCGTACCCTTCGGAAAGGGGCACCAATTGCAGATGCCGCAGGCGGTTGGTGGCGCTTTCGGGCATGAGCACCATGGCGGTGTAGTGGGTGATGCGGCTGAGTACGCTGGCGGTCTCGTGCATGATGGCGTCCATGCCCCGCATGCGTCCGGCGGCGAAGTCCTGCATGAGCCGAAGCTCCTGGGGAGAAAGCTGACTGCGCTGCATCATGTTGTCCACATACAGCCGATAGGCTTTGTCCGAGGGAATCCGCCCGGCGGAGGCGTGGGGCTGTTCCAGATATCCCAGTTCCTCCAGGTCCGCCATTTCGTTGCGGATGGTGGCGGGGGAAATGCGGAAGGCCACGTTCTCGGCGATAAACTTACTGCCTACGGGGGAAGCGGAGAGAATGTACTCATCGATGATGGTCTTGAGAATCCGCAGTTTTCTGGGGTTCAGATCCATGCTTTCCGGCCTCCTTCCCTGGCTCTCGTTTCTTTAGCACTCATTTTGCAGGAGTGCTAATCACTGTCTCAAACTATACCCCTATCCCGCCTTAAAGTCAAGGCATCATAAAGTGTACATTGTGAAACAAAGGTGAACTTGCACTTTTTCCTTGGAAAAAGGTGGGAAAGGGGGTGCGGGCGGAGGCGGCGAAGGGCTGCGCCCTTCTCTTTTGTGCGGGGGGAGCGTTC
>CAZPCH010000329.1:0-1917 GCA_964585055.1 uncultured Christensenella sp.
TCACATTGCGCAGCAATATTTCACCTGTGCAGCGCACAGATTTCATCCGCACATAGTGCGGATTTCACTGCGCCGCAGGCGCTACTCCTTCGTCTTGGGCTTAGCAAGCATGGCAAAGATACAGCCGAAAAAGACGGCGGCGGCAATACCCCCCGCCCCGGCGGTAAGCCCTCCCGTAAAGGCGCCCAGCGCCCCCTTTTCCTCCACGGCCTCTATGGCGCCCTTAGCCAGCATGGCGCCAAACCCCGTCAGAGGCACCGTGGCCCCGCAGTCTCCAAACTCGATGAGGGGTTCATAAAGCCCCAAAGCCCCCAGTACCACCCCTGCGGTGACGTACAGCACCAGAATGCGGGCGGGGGTCAGGCGGGTGAGAGAAATGAGAAGCTGTCCTACGGCGCACAAAGCGCCCCCCAGCAAAAATGTCCAAAGGTATTGCATCCGGTCCATCTTAGTCCTCCCTTGTCAGCTCAATCACGTGGGCAATCCCGGGGATGCTCTCCCCCTGATTGCAGGTCAGCGGGCTCATAAGGGCCCCTGTGGAAAGAAAGAGCACCCTGCGCCAGCTTCCCCGCTCCAGCCGAGGCAGGACGTACCCCGCCAGCACCAAAGCACTGCACCCGCAGCCGGAGCCGCCGCAGTGGTAGTTCTGTTCAGGGGCGTAAATCTCCTCTCCGCAGTCAAAGAGCTTCTTGGATACATCCGTTCCCGCCGCCTCAAAGAGCTCCAAAAGCATCTCCTTTCCGAATCGCCCCAAATCCCCCGTGCAAATGGCGTCAAAGTCCTCGGGGACGGTGCGGGTGTTCATCAGGTGGGCGCAGACGGCATCGTAGGCGGCAGGGGCCATGGCGGCGCCCATGTTGCTGCTGTCCGTAATCCCCATGTCCGTCACCTTCCCTATGGTGGCGGCGGTCAAAGCAATGCGGGAGAAAGGCGTATCCTTTCTCGGCTCCCGCCCCAAGAGCACCGCCCCCGCCCCCGTAACCGTCCTTTGGGCAGAGGGCGGGGTGGTGGTGCCCATCTCCAGAGGAAAGCGGTACTGCCGCTCCGCCGTGGAAAAGTGGCTGACGGCGGCGCACAGAGCCGTGTCCCGATACCCGCCGTCCGTCAGCACCGCACCTAAAAGCAGTCCCTCTGTCATGGTGGAGCAGGCGCCGTACAGCCCCAGGTAGGGCATGCCCAGCTCCCGGGCGGCAAAGCTGGAGGAGATAATCTGGTTGAGAAGATCCCCGCAGAGAAAACAGCCGCACTGCTCTTCCTCCATGCGGGCCTTGCGCAAACACAGGCGGGCGGTCTCCATAAGCAGCCGCTTTTCCCCCTTTTCAAAGGAGGACTCCCCCAAGCGGTCGTCCTCCAGTATGCCGTCAAAGCACCCGCCCAAGGGCCCCTTGCCCTCTGCAGGCCCCGCCAAGGAAGCGGCGGACAGCACCCGGGGCTTGCGGGTAAACAACAGTGTGGAATGCATGAAACCTCCTTTGTCTCTTTCAGTCTTGTTCGGATTCGTTTTCCTATGAAACCAGTCTGTCCCATTGGGGCGGAATGTATGCCCGTCAATCTATGGATATAGAAATGAAATCGCTACCAATTTTTGAAGGAATGGAAGCGGGCAAACCCGGGGCGGTTCAAGGGCAAAATGGTATGAAAACACAGAATTTTTTGTACAAAACGGCATAACATCGAAAAAATACCCAAAAAAATTTAAAAAGGGGCTTGATTTTAGGAAGAACCTGTGGTATCTTGTAATTGCAATCGATAACAATTGTGCGGCAGAGAAAGGGGGGCGAGCAAAGCCCAAGCTGCCAAGGGGTGAGGAGGCTCATCCATCAGACTTTAGAAGAGGGCTTTTCCCAATATGAGAATTGCTGTTTTAGGCGCAGGGGCCATGGGGATGCTGTTCGGAGGGTATCTGAGCAGGGAGAA
>CAZPCH010000330.1:0-1912 GCA_964585055.1 uncultured Christensenella sp.
CCCCTTCTTTGTCCTTTTTGTTCATACTCTTCTTCCTTTCTTTCTCTTGTTTTTTCCTTACACCCCTCTGAATCCGTCCCTCGTCCTACGCATGGGTGAGGAGAAGGGGTCATAGACGGGGGCGATTTTCTCCTGCTTCTCTCTGGCAGGGAGGGGTCTGGACATAAGCCCGTAGCGGAGTGCCTCCGGGGCGTGATCCTCACAGCGGCCGCTTACATCCTCGCAGTCCCTTTCGTCATAGGTCAAAAGGGGCAGGGTGCGGATGAGATTTTTGCAGGCGGAGGAGATGGTTAGCCGGGGAAGCTCCCCTTCCTCCGCTTTCAGCGCCTCCCGCACCCGCTGCCAGCCGGACAACCGCCGATTGTCCGCCGCCAAAAGGGGCACGCCGTTCTTTTGGAACACGTCCGCAATGCACTCTCCCTGCCGTCCCCCCAGACCCCGCTGCTGCCATGCGTCCGGGGAGGCCACGGTGTAGGCAATCTTCTCCCCTTTGCTCAGAGACACCACTTGGCGGGCAATGTCGCTAGACAGGGTTTCCTTTATATACAGCTCCCTGTACACGATCACTCGCCCCTCCGGGGACACCGCAAACCACAGCACACAGCAGGGATCGTGATAGCCCCAGTCCATGGCACGGAACCGCCGCCAGTGGGCGGGAATCTCCTTGGGCTCCGTCACATGGATATCACGGCGGAATTCGGGGAAGTATTGCCCCTGCAGTACGTCCCAGTCCCCGTCCAAATACGCCCGCCGCAGGTGCTCAGGCAAGGCCAGCAGGCTCTTTTTGTACCCCGGATCCCCCTCCATGAGCACGGGGTTGTCCATCAGCCGGGCGGGGATGAACACATAGTCCTTTTCCTCCTCGCCCTCCCGGTATCGGCGGTCGATGAACAGCCGCTTGACCCACTGGTGGCCGATGCCCCCGGGGTTGCAGGTATAGTACATTCTGGGAGAAAAGTCCCGCCGCACGGAGCGGTTGCAGGTGGTCAAAAATTGCATCTGGCTTTCCGAAAAATGGGTGGCCTCTTCCAATCCCACCACGTCATATTCCTGACCTTGGTATTGATATACGTCCCGCTCCAGCTCGCAGTAGCCAAGGCGGATGCGGGAGCCGTTGGGGAACAAAAAGCTCCGCTGGCTCTGGTTGTACTGGGCGATGCCGCGAAGCTCCTTGAGCAAAGGGCGCAGGTGGTTTTCCGTCAGCTCCGGCAGTGTCCGCCTGAGCAGAAGAAGCTGCAGTCCCTCATACCTGAGCCCCAGCAATACAAACTTCCGCCGCATGGCCCAGCTTTTCCCGCCCCCTCTTGCTCCGCCGTAGGCCGTATGGCGGGCGGTGGAGAGAAAGAAGGCCGCCTGCTTGGGGTTGGGCGTTCCCTGTAAAACGACTTTCATCGGCTGTACACCTCCGCTCCCGCTTCCATGGTGATGGTGAGCCCCTCAGGAGCGGAATCCGTTTTGTCAGGCTCCAGCTCCTTTAGGGCTGACAGAGCCACCTGATAGCTCAGTTCTCCCAGCAGGGCCCGCTCCATAATGTAGGCGGCAATGCGGCAAAGGGCTTGGGAAAGGAGCTTCTGCTTCCAGCGGGCTCCCTTCTCTCCGTGGGCAATGGCCACAAGCTCTTTTGGGGAAAGCCCCAGCCTTGCGCTAAGACCGTAGAGGGTGTAGGGAACCTGCCGTTCCGTATAGCCTCCGTTCTTTAGCTCCGTACGCTCTCTTGTGCCGTCGCACCAGGAAAAGTAGCCCTCCGCCGCCTGCTGCCAGCGTTCTCTTTCCAATCCCCTCCTTTCCTGTTTTTGTTCCATATTGCATCTCCTTTTTGCACCGTTTTTTGGGTGGTTCCCGGGTGCATCTATACTGTACCTCGGAACAATCTCTCAGAATTCTCAGAATTTTCCTTTTTTGATATGTTTAT
>CAZPCH010000331.1:0-1912 GCA_964585055.1 uncultured Christensenella sp.
CACTTTGTTCGATTTGCCAGCTCTCCTTAAAAGGAGAGCCAAGCGGTATGAAAGGGTCTTGCGGTGTATTCAGTTTTTGGCACTGAAAAAGGCTTAAAAAAATCTCGGCTCCCCTTGCGAGGGGAGCTGTCTGCGCAGCAGACTGAGAGGTAGTTAAAAACAGCCGCTTTGCCTGACTTTTAGCACCTCAAGATTCTTATAGCGCATGCCTCCCCTTGCCGTTCAAAGAAAGGCAAGATATAGTTCGCCCCCGAAGGGGGTTCGGGGGCGGGTTTCTTATTTGTTTGTCACTTGGACGGCGGGCACATAGACCTCCAGTCCCTTTTCTGCCAGCACCTCTTGGCTCTTTCCCTGCAAGTCGTAGAGAACTTCCCAGTAGTCCCGGGTCTTGACCCACACCCGCAGGGTAAACTCCATGCCGCCCTGCCCGTAGGCTGTAAAGGCCGCAAAGGGAGCCGGGGTGTCCAGCACCTTATTATTCTTCCCCGCCAAGGCAAGCAGTGCCTCTACCCCCTTGTCTACGGGGGTATTCTGCCTTAACAGGAAAGTCAGGGTGATGCGGCGGGTGTCCCGTGCGGAGACGTTTTTGAGGACGGAGTTGCTCAAGGCGGCGTTGGGAATGACCACCACGCTGTTGTCCGGGGTCACCAAAGTGGTGTAGAACACGGACATCTCCTCCACGGTGCCCTCGCTGTCCCCGCTGATGATGTAGTCCCCCACCTTAAAGGGGCGAAAGAGCAGGAGCATCATGCCTCCGGCCACGTTGCTGAGGCTTCCCTGCAGAGCAAGGCCGATGGCCACGCCGCAGCTTCCCAGCAAGGTAACGATGGAAGCGGTGGGCACCCCCATAATGGCTACGGAGATGATGATGACCAGCACCCGCATGCCGACGGAGAGAAAGCTGTGGACAAAGGACTGGGCTTCCGGGTCGATTTTAGACAGGCGGGAGCGTTTCAGGCGCTTGCTTACCCAGCCGCACACCTTGAGGCCGATTCCCAGCACCAGCAGTCCCAGCACCAGATTTTTCCCCGTGGTCAGGGCAAACTCCCGCAGCCAGTCCCATACCTCCGTCATCCGGCGACCACCACGTTGACGATGTTCTTCACCACGATGATCTTACGGACGGTCTTTCCCTCGATAAAGGGTGCCAGCTCGGGGACGCTGAGAGCGGCCTTTTCCACCTCTTCCTTGGAGGCAGTGGCGGCCATCTTCATGCGGCAGCGCACCTTGCCGTTGACCTGCACGCCGTACTCCACCTCGTCGGCCACCAGAGCGTTTTCGTCATACTGAGGCCACTGTGCGTGGTGGAGAGGCTCCTCGTAGCCCAGATTCTCGTTGATCTCCTCGCAGATGTGGGGGGCAACGGGGTTGAGGAGCAGCAGCAGGGTGTGCAGTTCGTCCTTTGTGACGCTGCCCTTGCCGTAGAAGTCGTTGACCAGAGCCATCATGGCGGCGATGGCGGTGTTGAACTTCATGCGCTCAAAGTCTTCCGTCACCTTCTTGATGCAGGCGTGGACCTTGCCCCGAAGCTCAGGGGTCTCCCCTTCTCCCTTGACCATGTCCTGCAAACGCCACACACGCTCCAAGAACTTTCGGCAGCCTCTTGCACCGGCGGTGCTCCAGGGGATGGGCTGGTCAAAGGCGCCCATGAACATCTCATAGGTACGGAAGGCGTCGGCGCCCACTTCGTCTACGATATCGTCGGGGTTCACCACGTTGCCCCGGGACTTGCTCATCTTCTCCCCGTTCTCGCCCAGCACCATGCCGTGGCTGGTGCGCTTTTTGTAGGGCTCCCGGTAGGGGACGGCGCCGCAGTCAAAGAGGAACTGATTCCAGAACCGGCTGTAAAGCAGGTGGAGGGTGGTATGCTCCATGCCGCCGTTGTACCAGTCAACGGGCATCCAATATTTCA
>CAZPCH010000332.1:0-1911 GCA_964585055.1 uncultured Christensenella sp.
AGATTTCACCGCCCGCAGGGCGATTTCACATGGCTTCGCCATATTTCACCTGCGCTTTGCGCAGATTTCACCCACGCAAAGCGTGGATTTTTTTCACGCTCTGCGTGAAAAAAGCTCCCCGTTTTGGGGAGCGTGAAGAAAAGAAACAGGGGTTGTCCTTAGGAATTAGCCTTCGCTTTCGGCGACCAGCTGATCCTTAATGACGTTCCAAGCGTCATGGGGGTTACGGCTGTAGCTGCCCTGCACGGCATAGGCGGTGAACTTCAGCTTGGGCTGCTTGCTGCCCAATGCCTCCAAATCTTCCTTGCTGATATCGCCGCTGACCCCTATGGTTTTTCCCGTGTCGCCGCTGGCGTCGAAAATGTTCGCAAGAATGCCTATGGCATTACCGCCTTCGATGGGCGCACCGTCGGGGTACTCTTCTGCAGGATACTTCGTCGGATTGTCGAAAATGGCATAATACACGTTGGTTTCGCCGTTTACTTTCTTCCAGGCATTGCCAATCGAGTAGGAAAGACCGTCAATGAAGTTCTCTTCCTCCACCTTCAAAAATACCCAGCAGTCCTCGGAATCGGGAAGCACCATAACGAAAGGATCCTTGGGCAAATCCATGCCGGGCACAATCTTGTAGGTGTTTTCCGTTACATAGGTGTTCATATCTAACGTATTGGTAGCCGCGTCATATTTGTGCTCTTTCAGCATAATGTCCACCTCACCGTAGGTAAAGGTGTTCTTTACGGGCTCGGTCTGAGCCGTCAGCCAAGCAATGGTGCCGCCAACGGCACAGCCCAGCACCAGCACCAGTGCCAGCATGGTTACGCACGCCCGGGTGCTGACGCCGCCCCTGCGCTTGTTGCTCTTTTTGCTCATGTTCGTACCTCCCGCTGCTTATTCTGCACTCAGCTCTGCCCAGGCAGAAGCCGCATCTTCCATACCCTCAAACTGGATGGCGTAGGCCGTGAAGGTCAGGGTCGTGTTGCCGATTGCTTCAATCACGGCAATATCGTCAGCCGTTACACCGCCGGGAATGATCAAACGGCCATGGGGGTAATCCATTTCTCCCCCCAGAATGTAGAAGTCCTGATCGGCAGTGGAAGCATCCGCAACGAGATAGTAGATGTCCTCCTCCACGCCCGCCAGCTTCGTCCAGATTCCGCTGGTATTATAGGGCATTGCATCCACGTTCCACTGGATGACGCTATTTTCCATAGCGGCCTTCATGGCATCGCTGGCTTCCACCTTCACAAAGACGTAGCACTTCTCGGAACCGGCTTTTACGGTCACCTTGGGATCCTTGGCCACCTTTGCGCCGGGCACCAGCTTGTATTCACTGCCGGTGGTCTCGGTCAGCTCGATGTCGATGTCGCCCACGGTGAAGGTGTTGACCACCGTGTCGGAGGTAGCCGTCAGCCAGGCCAAGGTGCCGCCAACGGCACCGCCCAGCACCAGCACCAGCGCCGCCAGGGCTGCAAACATCCGGGTGCTTATGGTACCCTTTTGTTTCTTGCTCATTGTTCATCTCTCCATTTTCTTATTTTTTAGGAGCGCTCGGTGCATACGAACGCATCCTTTACCTGCAGTTTATCACCCCCGGCGTAACAGAAGCGTAACTTTCGGAGGGATTATATATGATTTTTCCGTTCGAATTTCTTTTCCATTGGCACCCCTGTGCCTACGGCAGTGAAATCCGCGCAAAGCGTGGGTGAAATATGCCTGCGGCATGTGAAATATTGCTGCGCAATGTGAAATCCATCCTGCGGATGGGTTGAGGAAGGGACGGCGTGCCGTCCCTGTTTTTGTATAGCGGCAAAAGTTGTTTTTCTTGCTAAAAGCAAATACAAGCGCAGGCCCCTTCTATAACCCTTGGCTCTCCTTTTAAGGAGAGCTGTCGAACCGAGCGCAGTGAGGTTT
>CAZPCH010000333.1:0-1904 GCA_964585055.1 uncultured Christensenella sp.
GATTTTTTATTTTTCCCGCCAAACTACCTCCATGAGAAACTCCATGCGAAAAAAAGGTTTATGTTTACTGGCCGGTCTGCTTCTGTTTTCCGGCTGTAAAGAAACTCCCCCTGCCGCCCGTCTGAAAGCCGAAGCCGCTCCCAAGACGGCGGCGCCTTCGGCTGCCCCCGTTCCCTCCCCCACCACCGTGCAGAGAATGGATTTGCACACCACCGCCCGCAAACTGCACATACAGGAGGATACGGACTTTTACACCCTGCACACCATTGGCTTCCGCCATGACGAAAAGGGCATTATGCGCCTAAACGAAGAGGCCTTCGGCGATTTTTGTGAGGAGCTGGACAGGCTCTATGCCGCTGCCCCCGTGGATTCTCAGGCACTGCTGACGGATGATCCCCAAATACCCTTTCTGTTTACGGAGGAAAAGGAGGGACTGCGCATTGACCGCACGGCCTTTTCCGCCCTTCTTGTGGAATCTTCGGGAGACGTTACCGTCCCCTTTATGGAAGAACCCCCTAAGGTGACGGCGGATAAGCTGGCCGAAGGCTTCACCCTCCTCAGTGAGTTTACCACCAGTTTTAAGGGCGATACTTTAGGCAAAGCCAATCGGGTAAAGAACATTGCTTTGGCCGCCAGCCGCATTCACGGAGTGGTGCTGGAGGACGGGGATGTGTTCAGCATGAACACCATGATTCTGGATAGAACCAAGGAGAACGGCTACTATACGGCTGCGGCCATCCGCAACGGCACCTATGAGCAGGAATACGGAGGCGGCGTCTGTCAGGTGTCCTCCACTCTATTCAACGCCGTTATGATGGCGGATTTAGAGATTGTGGAGCGGTATCACCATAGCTGGCCCATGCATTATGTTCCCATTGGGCGGGACGCTACCATCGCCACGGGGCAGAAGGATTTCCGCTTTAAAAATACTACGGGCTACAACCTGTACATCACCGCCCATGCGGACACGGAGAATAAGACTTTGACCATTCGTCTCTACGGCGTACACAGTGAGGACTTTGCCTACATAAAAGTTGTGTCCAAGCAGACGGGAACGCTGAAAAGCAAGGGAGAAAAGGTGCTCCCCCGTGAGGATCTGAAGATTGGAGAGCGGGCTGTGGAGCGGGCCGCCCGACAGGGGAAGACCTCCGTGACCTATAAGGAATATTACGATGCCCAAGGGCATCTGCTCAAAAAAGAGGTGGCCTTTAAGGACAGCTATCCCTCCATTGAGGGACTGGTATATGTCTCTCCTGAACAGTACTACGGATAAATGCGCCCCTGCCATATGGCAGGCCTACCGTCTATAAACACATACTCCACGCCCTCTGCCAAAGACAGGGGGCGATTGTATGTCCCCGTATCCCGCACACTTTCGGGGCGAAAGAGCACCAAGTCCCCACGGAAGCCGTTCTCTATCCGCCCTCTGTCCCTAAGTCTCATGCGCTTTGCGGGAAGGGAGGTCATGCGGCGAATGGCTTCCTCTGTGGACAGCACCTGCCGCTTTTCCACGTACTCTTCCAACAGGCGGACAAAGGCCCCTGCCACACGGGGATGGGGACAACCGGTGGCGGGATAAATGGCGTCGGAAATCAGGCAGGTCTCTTCATCCCGCAGAATCTCCTTAATATCTTCCTCGCAGGCAATAAAATCCACCATAGCCGTACGCCCCGCATCCTCATGAAGAAGCCAAAGGAGGAAGTCTAAGGGCTTTTCCCCTGCCATTTGAGCGGCCTCCAAAAGGGAGAGCCCCTCCCACTGCTTGAGAGCCGGGTTTTCTACGGCGCCAACCAGCACGTTTTCATACCCGCACAGGCGGAGAATGTTTTCAAAATCCGTACCGGTTTCAATGCGGCGGGCAATGCGCTCTTTTGTTCCCGGATGCAAAAAATTTCGCCAGTCTT
>CAZPCH010000334.1:0-1900 GCA_964585055.1 uncultured Christensenella sp.
AATCGGTTTGAATCGTCGTCAGGCACTCGTCGGCAACGATGCCCAGGTGGTTATAGATGTCCTCAAAGGATGCCGCATCCTTGTTTTGAGTCATGAACACAAGCTGATAGAGCTTGGGCTCTTCCTTGGCAAACAGAATCATCCGCATGCCCACCTGCTTGAACACGGGCATATCCTGCCCCACCTTGTGGGCATAGCCCTCAAAGCGGCTCATGGCGGCCTCTTTGACCGCTTCCTGCACCTCCCCCATGGAAGCGAACACGGTAAAAATCGGGGTGGTGGAGGTGTGCAAAGCGCTCCCCAATTCCTTGGCGGTCAAAGCCTCTGTGCCTTTTTGAGACACAACCTCCAGTGCGGCGGCCACAATTTGCTCCTTGGTATACTTTGGTTTCGGCGGCACGGAAATTCTCCTTCCTTTCAAAAACGTTCGTTCTGTAACGCTTATTCTATAACGTACGTTATATTATACTCGATTTTCGGTTCCTGTCAATACTTTTTCCGCAAAAATCGAGGCAAAAAAACTGCACCGCCACGGTTCTCCTTCTTAAGAGAGACTCCCTTGGGTGCAGTCTGTTTCCTTCTTCAAACAAGCGGAAGGAAGCGTATTTTAAAAGTTGTTCCGTATGGCTTCCGCACGAGCCATGCCGTCTTCGGAAAGGACAAAAGTTCCGTTCACGCCGGTGGTGATGCCCCCTTGGGTTTGGGCATATTGGATGCCCATGGCCAATGCGGACAGCACATTGTTGCCCAAGCGGGTATAGCCCAGCTTGTTGGCAGTCTCCCGCAGTAAATCCTCCCGTGCCATGCCGATCTGCTCATACAGAACGGTATAGACGGCGGCGGCAATCTCCTGCACGGGAACGTCCTTGATGTCCCTGCGGTTCTCTCCCTCGCCGTTAACACGGAAGGCATTGTAAGCGAAGGGGTTCTGATCCTCCTTCCAGAAGAACGCCGTGCCGTCCTGCATGGTGGTTTGCAGGTGCATTTTCTTTAGAACGGTGTTCATATGCCCTTGAATCCGATTCCCCGCCCGGGCAATGCCGCAGCTTTGCACCACGCGTCTGGTAAGCAGGGGCAAGCTGACAGGTGCTTCCTTATCGATAACCGAACGGATTTTTCTTTGAACGGCGCTCTCATTCCACGGCTCCGTAAAAGAATCGGCGGGCACGACTTTATAGGAAAGGGCGGCCGCTTTATAGACGGGTGCGGATTTTACGGGAGCGGGAGGCGCCGTCGTAACAACCGTCTCGGGGGCACGGCTCTGGAGTTTTACAGGCTCTTCCGCCTCAGGGGTCAGTTCCGTCGACTCTTCCGCCGCAGCCTTCTCTTCTGTTTTAGAAGCATCCCCGCTATTTTGAATCTCCTGCAGTTTATCGAGAATCCGCTTGAGTTCCTTATCCCTATTGTCCCACCAATCTACGCACCAGATTCGAAGAATCTTCCAGCCCAAGCCGCTGAGCACGCCGATTTGAGCAATCTCCCTGTCACGGGTGGTTTTGGCGGCGCCGTAGCCGGTGCCGTCCAGCATAATGCCCAGCATATACCGATCGGGATTCTTGGGATCCACCACGCCTACATCCAAACGATACTCGGAACGTCCCACGGACAAATCCGTTTCGTACCCTTTCTCCTTCAGCGCCCTGCAAATGGACTCCGCTACGCCGCTGTAGGATTCCTTTCGCTCTACGGCCGTCTCCTCCACCGCCATGGCACGGCCTTCCGCATATTCCAAGAAACTGCGCAGGGCGGCAACCCCCTCCGCTTTGGAGCGGTTTAAGTCCAGCTGATCCGAGCGCATGGTGGAAAATACCATCATTTCGCACCGGGCACGGGATACGGCCACGTTCAGCCGCCGCCAGCCGCCGTCACGGTTCAGCGGGCCGAAGTTCATATACAGCTT
>CAZPCH010000335.1:0-1893 GCA_964585055.1 uncultured Christensenella sp.
AGACAGCAACGGCGCCGTTTACGGACGGGGCACCCTGCACACGGCGGAGGAAGATATGACCCTGGACCCCGGGGAGAACCGCATTTATGCTGAAATTCTCTCGGAAACCGACGTCCAGCTTATGAGCTTCTCCCTTCAGATCACCACCCCCTTCACCCCCATCGTTACGGCGGGAACGTAACCGCACCCATGTACGTCTTCAGGGGTAAGCGCCATGCTTGCCCCTGCTTTTTTCACGAGGTATACCATGCAAACTGAACTTCTCTCCCCCTGCGGCTCTTTGGAAAGTCTCCGTGCCGCCCTGCGCTTCGGCGCCGATGCCGTCTATATGGGCGGCCCCGTCCTGCAAATGCGCTCCGCCTCCGCCGGTTTTGACTTGGAAAAGCTGGCCCCTGCCGTTGCCCTTGTCCATGAGCAGGGGAAAAAGGCCTACATTACCGTCAACACCCTGCTGAAAAACAGCGAAACGGGGCTGTTGCGGGACTACGGGCAGGCTCTTCTGGCCATGGGTGCCGACGGCGCCATTGTCAGCGATCTGGGGGCCCTGCGGATTTTGGGGCGGGAAGTGCCCGACCTCCCCCTGCACATCTCCACCCAGTGCAGCGTCATGAATCACGAGGCCGCCATGGTCTATTATGACATGGGCGCCCGCCGTCTGGTGCTGGCTCGGGAGATGACCTTGGAGGATATCGGGGAAATGCATGCCCGCCTGCCCCGGGATTTGGAGCTGGAAGCCTTTGTCCACGGCGCCATGTGCATGGCCTATTCCGGGCGGTGCCTCATCAGCAGTTTTATTTTGGACAGAAGCGGCAACCGGGGGCAATGCGCCCAGCCCTGCCGCTGGGAATATGCGGAGCATAAAAAGCTGAAGGTGGAGGAGCGCAAACGCCCCGGGCAAGTCTTCACCATTGAGGAGGAGAAGAACTACTCCATGGTGCTCAGTTCCCGAGATTTGTGCATGGTGGAGCATCTGCAGGCACTGCACGATGCCGGCGTGGTGTCCTTTAAGATTGAAGGGCGGATGAAGTCCGACTACTACTGCGCCGCCGTAACCAACGCCTACCGCATGGCCATGGAGGGAGCGGATTTATCTCTGTGCCGCCGAGAGCTGGACATGGTCAGCCACCGCCCCTACACCACGGGCTTTTATTACGGGGAGCTCCCCGACGGCCACTTTAACAGCGGCTTATATGAGCAGGACTGGACCTTCTGCGCCACGGTGGAAAGCTGGGAAGGGGGCGTAGCCACCCTGATTCAGCGGAACCACGTGGCCCTTGGAGATGAGCTGTACCCCCTGACCCCCGGGCAGGTGGGGCTCCACTTCTCCCTGACCGCCATGGAGGACGAGGAGGGTCAGCCCCTTACCGCCGCTCCCCATCCCCTCATGCGCTTCCGCATCCCCTGCCCTATCCCCCTCCGTCCCGGCGACTTCCTTCGCCGCCCCAGTCGGTAAAGGAGGAGCACGATGGTGAATGTCTGGGATTTTGCAAGAGACTTGCCAAAGGTGAAAGTGACATTAAAGGACGGCTCCGTTTTTATTGGTGAAGTAATACACGTTTCTGACGCAGAGGAGATGGATGCAGATGAAGATTATATTGATGTAGAAAATCAGCAAGATGGCATCCGCATGTTTGCCGAATCAGAAATAAAGAGCATAGAACGGGTGTAACGAGCGTTTTAAGACGGGCAACAGCCCGTCTTTTGTTATGCATACAGCGTTATGAGATGCAGATGCTGACGGACGCTGTCAACGACCCCCATGTACATGACAGCGAAATCGTAGCCGATATCGTAACGGAGCGTTTGAGCGACTGGGTGAGCGAAAAGAATAACGCTACGCCGCAGCAAATCAGAAAGGCCAGAGAGATTGCCAAGAAGGCAAAGAACATCGAG
>CAZPCH010000336.1:0-415 GCA_964585055.1 uncultured Christensenella sp.
ACAGCCGGGCATTAACGCAAAAAAATATAGTTCCTTGCAGATACCTCTTCCTCCGCTGGAACTGCAGGAGCAATTCGCCGCCTTCGTCGCCCAAGTCGACAAATCAAAATTGGCGGTGAAGAAGAGCCTTGAGGAGCTGGAGATGCTCAAGAAGTCCCTCATGCAGAAGTATTTTGGGTGAGGGCAGCAGAGATTGCTTTTAGATGCCAAAGAAGCGTAGCCAAGGGGGAAGCGGAGGGGCTTCCCTGTGAGTATAAGGAGATGCGTATGAGTTCTAACTTTTCCTTTCTTCTATCCAACTCGGACTTTGTTCCCTTTGCCAACGTGGCGGTTTCGGCGGAGAAGATTCTGCACATTGACCCGGCGGCATCCATACTCAACTGCCGCCGTGCCATGGAGTTTGCGGTAAAGTGGA
>CAZPCH010000336.1:425-1892 GCA_964585055.1 uncultured Christensenella sp.
CCTATCAGGACAATCTGCAGAGCCTGATGAACCGGGAGGAGTTTCGGGCCATTATCGGGCAGGATATTTGGCGGCGGATGGATTTTATCCGCATGAAGGGGAATTCCGCCGCCCACAACAGCGGCAAGACCTCCGAAGAGATTGCCATGCTGTGCCTGGAGAACCTGCATGTGTTTTTGGACTTTGTGGCTTACTGCTACGGAAAGGACTACAAAGAGACCAAGTTTGACCCTGCCTTGGTGCCCAAGGAAAGCGTCCCCTCCCCTGCCGTTCCCACGGAGGAGAGCGTGGATTTAAAGGCGCTTATGGAGGAGAACAAACAGCTTCGCTCCCAGCTTACCCAGCGGCGGGAGGAACAGCGGCAAACCTATGTGCCTAAGCCTCTAGACATTTCCGAATACGAGACCAGAAAGTTCTACATTGACGCCATGCTGGAGGATGCCGGCTGGGTGGAGGGCAAGAACTGGCTCAACGAGGTGGAGCTTTTGGGCATGCCCAACAAGGCGGGGATAGGCTATGCGGACTATGTGCTCTATGACGATACCCACAAGCCCCTGGCGGTGATTGAGGCCAAGCGCACCTGTGCGGATGTGTCTCAGGGGCGTCAGCAGGCGGAGCTGTACGCCGAGATTTTGGAAAAGCAGTGCGGCCGCAAGCCCGTGGTGTTTTTGACCAACGGCTTTGAGACCCACATTTTGGACGGACAGTATCCCGAGAGAAAGTGTGCCTGTCTTTACTCCAAGCGGGACTTGGAGAAGATGTTCAACCTGCGCTCCATGCGCACGTCCCTGAAAAACGTATATGTGAAGAAGGAGATTGCAGGGCGGTACTATCAGGAGGGGGCCGTCAGAGCCGTTTGCGATGCCTTTGATGCAAAGAACCGCCGCAAGGCCCTGTTGGTCATGGCCACGGGCTCGGGGAAGACCCGCACGGTCATTGCCCTGTGCGATGTGCTTTTACAGCACGGATGGGTCAAGAACATTCTGTTTTTGGCCGACCGCACCTCCCTGGTGGTGCAGGCCAAGCGGAGCTTTACGAACCTTTTACCCAACCTTTCCACCACCAATCTGTGCGAAGAAAAGGACAACTGCACGGCCCACTGCGTCTTTTCCACCTACCAGACCATGATGCACTGCATCGACTCCGTCAAGGACGAGGAGGGGAAGCTGTTTACCTGCGGGCATTTTGATTTGGTGATTTGCGACGAGGCCCACCGCTCCATCTACAAGGATATCTTCAACTACTTTGATGCGCCTCTGGTGGGCTTAACGGCCACCCCCAAGGATGAAATCGAGAAGAACACCTATTCCGTCTTTGAGCTGGAAAACGGGGTGCCCACCTACGGCTACGAACTGGCGCAGGCGGTGAAGGACGGGTTTCTGGTGGATTTTGTATCCATAGAGACGAAGCTGAAGTTCATGGAGAACGGCATTGTCTACGACGAACTCAGCGAGGAGGACAAGCAAG
>CAZPCH010000337.1:0-1891 GCA_964585055.1 uncultured Christensenella sp.
AGAGCCTGTCCACCTTCAGTTCCCACATGACCAATCTGGTGACCATCCTCTCTCAGGCGGATCGGGATGCCTTGGTGCTGGTGGACGAATTGGGCGCAGGGACGGATCCTCTGGAAGGCGCCGCCCTTGCCCAGGCCATCTTGGAGTACCTGCAGCAGCAGGGTGCCAAAACCATGGCTACCACCCACTACAGCGAAATCAAAGCCTTTGCCCTGTCTCGGGACAGAATGCAGAACGCCTCCATGGAGTTTGACGTGGACAGGCTTTGCCCCACCTACCGCCTGTACATCGGCATTCCAGGCAAGTCCAACGCCTTTGAAATCAGCCAGCGACTGGGCTTGAAGGAGAATATCATTGAACGGGCACGGGTCTTTCTGAAGAAGGAGGACGTGGCCTTTGAAGACGTCCTCAGCGGGGCGGAGCAGCAGAGAAAACTGGCGGAGGAGGATCGGCGGCAGACGGAAGTGGCTTTGCTGGAAGCAAGGCGTTTGAAGTCTGAGCTGGAGCAGGAGAAGGAGAAACTGCAGAAGGAAAAGAGCCTGATGAAGCAAAAGGCCAGAGAGGATGCACGGGAGGTGGTGCGCACCACCCGCGCCGACATGGACAAGCTCATCACCAACCTGCGCAGTATTCAGAATATAGACACCAAAGCCTTGGAAAGAGCCATTCAGGAATCCAGAGACGCCATGCGCCACACGGAAGAGAAGCTATATGAGGACATTGAGCATCGGGAGGAATACGGCAGTGCCCCTGCCGTGATTCAGATGGGGGAAACCTATTATGTAGCCAGCATCCACGGCCCCGCCACGGTGCTCAAGGGGAAAAACGGCAAGGGACAGGTGCAGATTCAATCCGGCATTATGAAGATGATGGTGCCTGCTTCCGACTTGCGGGTACTACAGAAGGCGCCTGAAAAGAAGGTGCGTAAGGTGACCGGTCCCATCTTGACCAACATTCAGGAAGTGAAGATGGACTTGGATCTGCGGGGCTATCTGGTAGACGACGGCATCTTGGAGATTGACCGATATATCGACATGTGCCTTATGCATGGCCGCAAGGAGTTCAACATCATCCACGGCAAGGGCACCGGCGCTTTGCGCACCGGGGTGCAGGCCTACCTAAAGGGCGACAGGCGGGTGAAGTCCTTCCGCCTGGGCAACTATGGGGAAGGGGACGCAGGCGTTACCGTGGTGACGCTGAAGTAAGAAAGTACGTTTGCAGAGGGGCGGCGGAAGGGCGAAGCCCTTCTCTTGCGGGGGAGCGGGGCATAGCCCCGCTCCCCCGCAAGGGTTCGCAAAGCGAACCCGCCGCCCCGCCCGCGTTTCCGCCGGTTCCCTGCATACCGTCCGGTTTCCCTACGTTTTCGTTAAACCGCTTGACTTTTTAGCGGGAAATGCTATAATAAATTTGATTTTGGGTATGACCCGGGAAGCAGTACCTTTCATAAAATTCCCTCCAAGAGAGCGGCTCGGCTGGTGGAAGAGCGGCGGGGGAAGGAGAGGGAAGACCGCCCGGCGACCCGGGGCGCAGTCCCCTTTGACTGCAAAAAGAGTACCAATTTGGGTGGAACCGCGTTTTACCACGCCCCAATGCTTTCATGCATTGAGGCGTTTTTTCATGGCTTCATCCCGTTTACAGGAGGATTTTATCATGATTGTCACCTTCCCCGATGGCTCCAGCCGCACCTTTGACGATGCCGCTACCCCCATGGACATTGCCGCTTCCATCAGTCCCCGTTTGGCTAAGGCCACTTTGGCCTGCGAGGTGGACGGCAAGGTTTGCGACGCTTTCCGTCCCATCGGCCACGACTGCGCCGTAAAGTTTTTGAACTTTGAAGACGAGGGCGGCCGCAGTACCTTCCGCCACACCGCCAGCCACGTGCTGGCACAGG
>CAZPCH010000338.1:0-1884 GCA_964585055.1 uncultured Christensenella sp.
GGTGATGTGGGACAACGCCTACTGCGTCCACGAATTTGAAGGAGAGTATGTTTACTTCCCCAACATTTTGGACATTGCTCGGGAAGCCGGCAGTGAGGACATGTTCTTTGAATTTGCCTCCACCAGCAAAATCACCTTCCCCGGCTCCGGTGTCAGCTGTATGGTGTGCAGTGAAGCGAACCTGCAGTACCTCAAGAATTTGCTTGGGGCGGAGATCATCAGCTTCAACAAGGTCAACCAGCTTCGCCATGCCCGGTATCTGCAGAACAAGGCCCATACTCTGGAGCTCATGAAAAAGCACGCCGCCATTCTGGGGCCCAAGTTTAAGCTGGTGGTCAGCACGCTGGAAAAAGAGCTGGGCGAGTTGGCCGTGGCCCGCTGGTCCAATCCCAAGGGCGGATACTTTGTCAGCTTCTACGGCATGGACGGCACAGCCAAGCGCATCTACAACCTGATGAAGGAAGCGGGCGTGGTCATGACCGCCGCCGGCGCCGCCTTCCCCTACGGCAAGGATCCCCATGATAACCACATCCGCATTGCTCCCTCCCTGCCCCCTCTGGCGGAATTGGAGCAGGCCATGGATATCTTCTGCCTGTGCGTGAAGATTGCGTCTTTGGAAAAACTGCTGGCCGCTTAATCAAAAAAGCATTTGGGCCGCCCGAGAAACCTCTCGGGCGGTTTTTAAATTTTCTGGATTTTCTCCCGCCTTTCTGCTATGCTAATAACCATACATGAAAGGAGTGCGGGTTTGATGAAAAAGATGGTTTGCGTCGTACTGATGCTGGTTTGTATCTTGAGCCTGTCCGGATGCAGCAAAGAAAGCATGCACTACATACTTCAAAACGAACCCAGCATCGTGGGCGTTGTAGAAGAGGTCACGGAGCATTCCATACTGCTTTATTGCAAGGAAATGGAAGGCTATCCCGGCGGCGCCCGCTGTTGGGTATCTCTGGATGCAGAAAACGAAGACAGCTATACGGATGTATCCGTAGGCGACGAGGTAGTCGTATACTATAACGGATATATTGCCGAAACGGATCCCCTTGAAATCAGCACCGTATACGCCATTACCCTGAGAACCCCCGCAAGCCGGGAGAAAAACAGCCGCGGATAAAGATTCTTGATTATAAATAAAGATTCTTGATTATAACACGGGAGGAGATGCATGAAAACAGTCCATATTTACGGCGATAACCGCTTTGAGCAGCATACAAAAGTTCGGGCGGCTTGCCGAGGCATTGTAATCAGGGACGGGAAAATTCTTCTGTCTTATGAGGTCAATACCGATCAATGGATGATTCCCGGCGGCGGTATCGAAGCAGAAGAAAGCGAGGAAGCCTGCTGTGTCCGTGAATTAGCGGAAGAAACGGGTTTTCTGGTAAAACCGCTGCAGTCTTACTTAAAGATTCACGAATATTACGAGGACTGGCTGTATACGAGCAGTTATTTCATCTGCCAAGTCATGGAGCAAACGGAATCAAAGCTCACCCGGCATGAAAAAGAAGTGGGCATGGAGCCGAGATGGATTCCTCTTGAAGAAGCAGTCTCGATTTTTTCCAAGCATCAGGACTACACCGGCCAGGAAGAAAAGCGGGGCATGTATCTGCGGGAATATCTTGCTCTCACGGAGTATCAAAATGCCGTGTTGTGAGCAAAGGGAGACTCTTAAAAGGAGGCGGTAAGCCATGCGGTTGAAAACGGAGAGATTAATTATCCGCCCCATCATAGCGGAGGATTGGAAAAGCGTTCGGGATATATGGGTGGACTTCAATGGTTCCGCCTATGCCCAATATGATAAGCCTCACTGCACAGACGATGAGGATGTACAACCCCGCATTGCCAAATGGGCAGCCGCCAACAGCGGGACGGAGCATATGTTCTTCG
>CAZPCH010000339.1:0-1848 GCA_964585055.1 uncultured Christensenella sp.
CCAGGCCTTTTTGATATTGCTCTTGAGCTCAGCGCCCAGGGGGCCGTAGTCCCAGGTGTTGGCCAGGCCGCCGTAGATCTCAGAGCCGGCGAAGACAAAGCCGCGACCCTTACACAGGGCGACGATCTTATCCATAGTCTTTTCGGTATTTTTCATGATGCAATTCCTCCTCAAAGTTACCCCGCTGGCTGCGGGGCGGTGATTTGCGGTTCTGGAAACGATTATAGCGTCATCGGAAGGAAAAAGCAAGGAATTCTGCTGAGAAACAGAACAAATCAGCACTTTGCCCCGGAGGGTTTCGTTTTGAGAAATTCTGTGGTATAATATGACCGAAGTGGAAAAAGAAGCACTGCCCTCTCGTCCCCCCTTCCACAGGGGCGCTGTTCGGAGAAGGCTTCCCTCTTGTCCCCCCCCCCTCCACAGGGGGTGGTCGGCGAAGCCGACCGGGGGGGTTGCTTCGATGACAGGTTCTACCGGTGTCTGCACTGGCGCGGGAGCGCCGCTTCTCGTGCCCCCTTCTCAGGGGGCTGCCCGCGCAAGCGGGCGGGGGTTGCTTCGATGACAGATTTTACCGAATGATGCAACCGCTCTAACCCAGAACAACCCCCCGGCTGGCTTACGCCAGCCACCCCCCTGCGGAGGGGGGACAAGGGGTGCGTCACAAGAAAGCGGCTACGGTGCGGTGCAACGGTTTTACCGTTCTGTCATCGGGGCAACCCCTGTAAAGGGGGCACGAGATGGCGCTTCGCGCCAAAATCACCTCAATTATTCATTTTTCATTCTTCATTAAAAAAGAAAGGGTCTTCCCATGCGTACCATTTCCCGTCTGATTCTCTCCGCTGTCATCCTTGTCCTTGCCGGGCTGCTGGCGGCTGTGGCCA
This sequence comes from uncultured Christensenella sp., assembly GCA_964585055.1. Lineage (GTDB taxonomy): Bacteria > Bacillota > Clostridia > Christensenellales > CAG-138 > RUG472. The sequence continues at coordinate 882 of CAZPCH010000339.1, forward strand.
TCTATCTGCCGGAGCCGTTTTTTGCCTTCTACCGCGATTTTTCCCGTAATCTCCTGGGGGCGGTGGCCTCCGTCACCGGGGCGTTTCCCTTTGCCGTGTGGGAGATCGGCGCGGTGCTGCTGGTGCTGCTGGCGCTGTATTTCCTGTTTCACCATAAAAAGCCCCTGCGCTGGCTGTCGGGGATGGTGCTGCTGGCATCGTGCATGGTGTTTCTCTTCGTGGCGCTGTGGGGGCTCAACCACTTTGACCCGCTGTCTGTGGCCGACCATGTGGGGCTGGATGTGACGGAGTATTCCAGACAGCAGCTTCGCGACACCGCCCAGTATATGGCAGATCAGGCCAGCGCCTGGGCAGACCGGGTGGAGCGCGACGGCGCGGGCAATATGCAAAGCGATTTTTCCACCTGGGCGGGGCAGGCGCACGACGGCTACGCGGCGCTGGCGCAGGAGAACGCCTTCTTCGAGACCTCCGATGCCCCGGTGAAGAAGCTCCTCTCCGGGCGGCTGTTCAGCTACATGGGCTTCACCGGAATTTTCATCGCCTACACCGCCGAGAGCAACGTGAACCCGGAGACCTTCCCGGCCTCCACGCCCTTTACCATGTGCCACGAGCTGGCGCATCGGCTGCCGGTGGCCGCGGAGGACGAGGCGAATTTCTGCGCATTTCTGGCCTGCCTGAATAATCCCGACCCGGATTTCCAGTATTCCTGCTGGTACAGCGCCTTTGTCTATACGTATAACGCCCTGCATAAGGTCGATCAGGCCGCCTCCTCTGCCGTCTGGCAAAGCCTCAGCGAGACCGTCCGCGAGGACTGCCGCCGCGCCAATGAGCACTATGACCAGTACGAGGGCGAGGTGCAGGAGCTGGCCGACAAGGCCAACGATGTGTACCTCAAGGCCTTCCGCGAGGAAAGCGGCACCCAGTCGTATGGAGAGGTAGCCGACCTGCTGATCGCGTGGTATTTGGA
>CAZPCH010000340.1:0-1846 GCA_964585055.1 uncultured Christensenella sp.
GGAATCTGAACTACGGCGGCATCGCCCTCATGTGGCGGGGCGGCTGCATCATCCGTTCCGTCTTCTTGGGCAAGATCAAGGAAGCCTATGACCAGAATCCCGAGCTTGCCAACCTCCTTTTGGATCCCTACTTCAAGGAGACCATCCAGAAGCTGGTGCCCGCTTGGCGGAACGTGGTCAGCGAGGCCGTGAAGCACGGCATTCCCATGCCTGCTTTCTCCTCCGCTCTGAGCTACTTTGACGGCTACACCACCGAGAAGCTCCCCGCCAACCTCCTGCAGGCTCAGCGTGACTACTTCGGCGCCCACACCTACGAGCGTCTGGATGCGCCTCGGGGCGAATTCTTCCACACCAACTGGACGGGTCACGGCGGCAACACTTCCGCTTCCACCTACAACGCATAAGGGACGTCCCTGTATGTATAAGCTCATTGCTCTGGATCTTGACGGCACCCTGCTCAACGAGAAAAAAGAGCTGACCCCTCGAAACAAAGCTGCCCTCTTCGCCGCGGCGGAGAGGGGGGCTTACATCGTTCCCACCACCGGCCGCTTCTTTGAGGGCATGCCCGAAGCCGTGCGCTCTTTGCCCTTCCTCCGCTACGCCATTACCATCAACGGGGCCCAGGTGCAGGACAGGCAGACGGGAGAGGTGCTCTATCGGGCGGAAATCTCCAACCAAAGAGCCATTGAGGTCATGACGGAGCTGGACAAACTCCCGGTAATCTATGACTGCTACATGGAGAACTGGGGTTATATGACCAAAAGGCTCTATGACCTTTGCCCCCAATATGCAAAGAACGAGCATGTTTTGAAGATGCTTCTGGATTTGCGCTAGCCCGTGCCGGAACTGAAGGCCTTCTTAAAGGAGCAGGGAAAGGTTGTGCAGAAGATTCAGTTCTTCTTCCCCACGGTGGAGGAGCGCATTGCCCGCCTGCCTGAGATGGAGGCGCTGTTCCCGGACTTAAACGTGTGCTCCGCCTTGGGCAACAACGTGGAGCTCAACGCTCCTGCCGCCAACAAGGGGGACGCCATTCGGGCTCTGTGCGCCCGTTTGGGCATTGCCGTGGAGGAGAGCATTGCCTTCGGGGACGGTCTCAACGATTTGACCATGATCGAAACCGCCGGTCTGGGGGTGGCCATGGAGAACGGGGAACCCGTTGTCAAGGCCGCCGCCAAGCGGATTGCCCCCCATCACGGGGAGGACGGCGTAGGTCAGGTCTTGGAAGACTTGATGGCAAAGGGGCTCTTATAGCCCTTTCAGGGGTCCCCATAAACCCTCCCGCCTTAGGGAGAAACAGAATTTTAAACGCAATATAGCCTATTGCGCTCACAAAAACATTAGAAAGGAATGTATTGATTATGAAACTGCCTCTTAATACGGATCTGACTGGTAAAGTTGCGGTCGTCACCGGTGCCGGCGGCGTACTGTGCAGCATGTTCAGCAAGGCTTTGGCCGCTTCCGGCGCCAAGGTAGCCGTGCTGGATTTGAACGAAGCCGCTGCCGAGAAGGTGGCCGCAGAAATCCGTGCCGAGGGCGGCGTGGCTCGTGCCTACCGCTGCAACGTGCTGGAGAAGGTAAGCTGTGAGGAAGCCCATCAGGCCATCCTCAAGGATCTGGGGCCCTGCGACATCCTCATCAACGGCGCAGGCGGCAACAACCCCCGGGCGACCACCGACAAGGAATACTTTGAGCTGGGCGATCTGGACGCCGACACCAAGAGCTTCTTCGATTTGGACGAAAGCGGCGTAGGCTTCGTGTTCAATCTGAACTTCCTGGGCACCCTCATCCCCACCCAGACCTTTGCCAAGGACATGCTGGGACGGGAGGGCTGCAACATTTTGAACAT
>CAZPCH010000341.1:0-1842 GCA_964585055.1 uncultured Christensenella sp.
ACCGGTGGGTTTTGTCCCCTTCGGGGTCGGGGCGAATTGCTTCGCAATTCCCCTTTGCCTACCGGGGAGCCATGCTGACGCATTTCGGCAGGCCGTCGGTTCTGCCTTCGCCGCCGCACATTTTGCATTTGATAACAGTCATATTAAGTCTCCCCCTCATGCTCCCTTTAATGAAAAAGAATCCGCTGTTTTTAACAAAAAAATACTGCTTTTGTTTCATTATTCAGCAAATCTTTTTTTAAAAGGGAAGGGGGGTACTCTTTGCGTTCAAATTTTTTCCTATTCTTTTTTTACTGCGGTTGAATTTCCGTGCATTCATGATATACTTATACATGGGTATACCAAATTTTTACCTTACGGGAGGGTACGACACTATGCAAGCAAAAACTTATGACGTGATTGTCGTGGGTGCAGGCTGCGGCGGACTCAGCGCAGCGGCCTATCTTGCCAAGGAAGGCAAGAAGGTGCTGGTGCTGGAGAAGCACAATCTGCCCGGAGGCTGCGCCACCAGCTTCCGCAGAGGCGCTTATGAATTTGAAGCGACTTTGCACGAGATGTGCCAGATGGGGCCGGGCGAAGACGGAGCGCCTCGGGGTGCGGTTCGTGAACTGCTGGACGGCTACAAGCTGGATGTGGACTGGGTTCCCATCAACGAAGCCTTCTGCGCCGTGGCGACCGACCCTGAAAAGGGGTTCAACGTCGAGATGCCCGTGGGCGTCGAAGCCTTTTTGGACGAGATGGAGCGGCAGGTGCCCGGCAGCCGTCCGTCCATGACCAACGTGATGGAGCTTTCCCGCATGCTGGTGGATGGCGTAGGCTGGCTGGGCGAGCGGCACAACCATCCTTCCCCCTTGGAAAAGGTCGTAATGCTGGCCAAGTACGGAGATTTGATGAAGGTGGTGCCTCAGGATGTGGAGACGGTTCTGGATCTTTTGGGCGTGCCCGAAAAGGCCAAGAACATCTATGAGTCCTACTGGACCTATATTTCCGCCAACTCCGCCAAGATGTCCTTTGCGGTCTATGCGTTTATGACCTACGTATACTTGACCCAGAAGCCCTGGATTGCCCGCAACCGCAGCCATGAAGTCTCCATGGCCTTCGATGCCGCCATCCGCTCCATGGGCGGGGATATCTGGTACAACACCGAGGTGAAGAAGATCAACGTAAAGGACGGCGCCGTGCAGGGTGTGACCTTGGCCGACGGCACCTTTATCCCCTGCGAGCGGGTGATCTCCAACCTGATGCCCCACGTGGTCTTTGACCGCATGATGGAGCCTGAGAACGTGCCCGAGTATGACCGCAAGGCCATGAACGCACGGAAGATTGCCCAGGCTTGCGTCACCGTGTACCTTGGCCTTGACGCCAGCGCAGAGGAGATTGGCCTCAAGGGCTACGATACCTTTATGCGGGAAGACCCCAACAACCGCAACCAGTACGATACCTCCGACCGCATCGAAACCCACAAGGACATTACCGTCACCGTGCTGACCAATGCGGTGCCCGATGCGGCAGGGGAGAACCGTGCCTTCATTCAGTTCTCCAAGTTCTATATTGACGATCCCTTTAAGGATGTCACCGAGGAGAACTACTTTAAGATCAAGGACCGCATTGCCCGTGACTGCGTGGAGCGCTACGAGGCGGTGACCGGCTGCGATTTGCAGAGCCACATTGAGGAAATCGTAGTGGCTTCCCCCGTTACCTGGGCCCGCTATCTGGGCACTCCCAAGGGCGATGTGTACGGCTATGAGCCCCATACCTGGGACGGCATGTTCCCACGTGTGCAGGCGGGCACGGCCAACCTTGGCTACACAATCAAAGGCTTGCGTTTTGCCGGCGGCCACG
>CAZPCH010000342.1:0-1842 GCA_964585055.1 uncultured Christensenella sp.
TGACGGGCAACGGAGAGAAACTGCTCCGTCTGTCTGGGGGTGTTGCTGGGATAAAAGGCCTCAATGCCCATAAGCCCCCAGCCCATAAGCGCCTGCAGGAGGGCATAGAAATTCTCCCGAATGTGGCAAGGATGGGCCAGCACGGGAATGCCGTCCGCTCGGTGGATAATCTCCATAACCTGCTGGGGGGTAAAGCGCTTTTCCGTATAGTACCCGGGGGCGCCGGGCTTTAAATACTTGGCAAAGGCTTCCTTCACCTCTGAAGCATAGCCCCCTTTCATCAAAGCGTGGGCGATGTGAAGCTTGGTGGTGGTGGTCTGTCCCGTCTCCATAAAAGGACGCACCTCTACCCCCGCCTGCTCCAAGCGGGTAAAGATAATCTCGTTGCGCCTGTCTCTGCGCTCTCTGGCTACCTCCATGGCACGGATGAGCACGGGGTGGTTGGTATCCACATCCAGCCCCAGAATGTGCAGTTCGTGGGGCCACTCGGTGTCCAGTTCCACGGCAGGGAGCACGGGAACCCCCAGCTTTTTCCCCTCGGACACCGCTTCTGCTACACCGGAAATACAATCATGGTCGCTGAGAGCCAAAAGCTGGAGCTTGGCTCTGGCGGCCATGCGGACAATCTCCGCCGGCGTATAGGTGCCGTCTGAATGACAGCTATGGGTGTGCAGGTCAAATCTGGATGCCATGTTTTCCTTCCCGTAGTCATTAGGGGATATATGCCGACGGAGAAATCTCCCCGTCGGCACGGTACTGCTTTTTCTGTTATGCTTGGGCTTCAGCTTCCTTGGAGGCAGACACCATGACGGCGTCCATATCCTCTCCGCGGTACACCCGCTCGAAGGCTTGGCCGGAAACGTGCTCATACTTAAGGAGCATGTTGGAGACCCGCTCCAGAGCTTCCCGCTCCCGAGAAAGGATGTCCTTTGCCCGCTCGTACTGGCGGCAAAGCTCCTTCTGTACCTCCTCGTCGATGCGGGCGGCTACAGCCTCGGAATACTCCTTGGTATGTCCCCAGTCCCGTCCGACGAAGACTTCCGTATCGCCGCCGTAGAACACGGGGCCCAGCTCCTCGCTCATGCCGTACTGGGCGACCATCTTCCTCGCAGTCTGGGTGCTTTGCTTCAAGTCCTGACTGGCGCCGGTGCTGACGTCGCCAAAGACCAGCTCCTCGGCCACCCGTCCGCCAAGGGACATGCAGATATAGTCCTCCATATACTTCTTGGTAACGTGAGACCAGTCGTCCTCTTTGGGCATGGTGGCGGTATAGCCTGCGGCCATGCCTCGGGAGATAATGGAAACCTCGTGAAGGCGGTCGCACTTGGACAGCTCCAAGGTCAAAATGGCGTGGCCGGACTCATGGAAGGCGGTATAGCGGCGGTCTTCCTCGGAAGGAATACGGCTGCGCTTTTCGGGCCCCATAAGCACCCGATTGGTGGCCTCCTCCAAGTCCTTCATGGAGATCTTCTTGCGTCGGTCTCTGCCGGTGAGGATGGCGGCCTCGTTGAGCAGATTCTCCAAATCCGCGCCCGTAAAGCCGGGGGTCAAGCGGGCAAGGTTGTCCAGCTTCACATCGTCCTCAAACTTTTTGTTCCGAGCATGCACCTTCAAAATGGCCTCACGCTCCCGCACATCGGGGCGGTTAACGGTAATCTGCCTGTCAAAGCGGCCGGGACGGAGCAAAGCAGGATCCAAAATATCGGGGCGGTTGGTGGCGGCAATGACGATAATCCCCTGATTGTGGGTGAAGCCGTCCATCTCCACCAGCAGCTGGTTGAGGGTCTGCTCCCGCTCATCGTGACCGCCGCCCATGCCTGCGCCTCTGCGGCGGCCAACGGC
>CAZPCH010000343.1:0-1838 GCA_964585055.1 uncultured Christensenella sp.
GAGGCTATGCCTCCCCCCTCTCACACAAGGGTTCGCTTTGCGAACCCGCCGCCCCGGGGGCTTGAAACGAGAGCCTGATAAATAAAGGGCAAAAAGAGGGCGGAAGGGGAGGCGGAGAAAATCCCGCCCCGCCTTCCGCAGAAAGAAAGGAACCTGGAGTAGGAAGAAGGGCAATGAAGGGGCGGTTAAACCGGCCGAGTGTCTCCGAAGAAGAAGACGGCTACGGTGCCGGGACCGCAGTGAGAGGCGATGATGGTGCCGATGTCGCAGATGCGGATGTCTCCCTGAATACGGGGGAATTTTTCCTGCAGGGCGGCCTTCAGCGCCTGCGCCTCGTTTAGGCAGTTGCTGTGGCAGATGAAGCACTTGCCGCAATAATCGGCACCGCCGACGGCGTGGGCTTCCATGGCCTTCACCGTTTCCCGCAGGGCGCGCTTTTTTCCCTGCACCTTGCTGTAAGCGATGATTTTGCCGTCATAGTTCAGGCGCATAAGGGGACAGATATCCAGAATGGCGCCGATGGCGGCGGCAGGGCCGGACATGCGTCCGCTGCGGCGGAAATACCGCAGATCCGTGGAGAAAAACTGATGATGGATGCTGTGGGCTACGGACTCCGCCCAGCGGGCGGTTTCCTCCAAGAAGGCGCCCTGATCCCGCAAATCGGCGGCGCCGTCGGCCATAAGCCCATAGCCGGAGGAGGAGCAGAAGGAGTCCACAATGAACAGCTTCCGCTGAGGATACTTTTTCCGCAGGACATTGGCGGCCGTGCGGGCGTTTTGGATGGAGCCGGTCATGCCGGAGCCGAAGACGAGATGCAATACGTCCCCCTGTTGTAAAAGGGGCTCCAGAAACTCCAGATACGCCGCCTGATTCAGCTGGGCGGTGGTGGGCAGATGCCCCTGCTGAAGCTGGGCATAGAAGCGGGGCAGGGCATCAGGGTCCCGCCCCATATCGTCGGGGTACTCCTGATTGTCTACGGAGTAGGCATAGAATAAAATCGGGATGTCCCGCTTTTGGGCATAGGCGTAGGGCAGGTCGATGGTAGACTCGCAGGAAAGAATGAACCGGGCAGACATGGATGTTTCCTCCTATGGAAAGACGAATTTAATTCATCGAATTCCTTCATCTTGTTTGCTGGATTATATTACAACATTTGCACCATTATGTCAAGTAATCCGATTAGTACAAAACGAGGGTTTTGCCCAAAACCATACACTTAAGGAAAATTGCGCAAAGGAAAAGGGAGTTCTTTTTCAGCGGGTTTTCTTGACAGCAAAAGAGGGGTATGAAATAATAAAAAACAAAGATTTTTGACGGGAGGCATCCTTTATGGAGGGAAAAAGCGCCGAAGCATGGGAAAAGCTGGTGTTAAAGCGGACAGAGGAGCATACACGGGCAAAGCCTTACTATTTGGGCATCGGGCTGAAAGGCTGGAAGGAAGAACTGTACGAAGCGGCGCAGGTGCTGGGCATGGAGCAAACGGCTGTGCTTATGGCCCGGGCCGCCTGTCAGGTGTATGAAAGCGCCGTGGGGGAAGGGTATCTGCTGCCTGAAAAGACATTGGCCTTTGAGATTCGCTACCATGCGGAGGGGTATCTTTACGCCGTGGGGAAGAAGGAATATTTTTGGAAGCGGCATATGACCACATGGGTCTTTCCCAAGAAGATGCTGGAGCGCCGCTGTGAGGTCATAGATATCTATTATAACGGCACCACCCCGCCTTTCTGGAAGGGGGGCTTCTGGGAAGCCATCCTCTTTGGGTATCCGAAAAAGTGAGAAAGCGGGGCGGCGGAAGGGCGAAGCCCTTCTCTTGCCGAGGGGGGAGCGGAACGCTCCCC
>CAZPCH010000344.1:0-1827 GCA_964585055.1 uncultured Christensenella sp.
AGCTCGTTAAGTTTTCCGCCATAAGACTTCTGCGTGGTATAAGTCAACCCCTCAGTCTTCGCTATCGCTCAGACAGCCCCTCAAAACCCATCACAGGTGGGTTTTGCCCCCTTCGGGGTCGGGGCGAATTGCTTCGCAATTCCCCTTGCACAGGGGCGCCATACATGAGCGAGATTCTTTCGCAGTTGAAAGCAAAAGCAAGCGTAAGCCGCTTATACCGCAAGGCTCCCCTTGATGTCCAAGGGGAGCTGTCACCGAAGGTGACTGAGGGGATAAGCGAATAATCGGGACGGAGTATCCGTCCCTACATCCACCCATCCGCAGGATGGATTTCACATTGCGCAGCAATATTTCACATGCCGCAGGCATATTTCACCCACGCGTGCGTGAATTTCACTGCCGAAGGCAATCTCATTGCCGAAGGCTTAAGGCCTTGGCGGCGGCTTCCCGCTCCTCGCAGATCTTGGCCCAGTTGGGCAGGGTCTTGGACAGGGCGGCAAACTTCCCCATGAGGGCGGGAATCTCTATGCCCTGAGGGCAGATGCGCTGGCACTGCTCACAGCCGATGCAGGCGGTGGGGCGCTTGTCCACGGGGAGGGTGTCCAGATACATGGCCACGGTGAAGCTGGTGGACACGGCGGCGTCCGTATACTCCCGAAGCAAGTTGGGAATGTCCAGCCCTCGGGGGCAGACCTCCGCGCAGTAGCGGCAGCCGGTGCAGGGGAGATCCCCCTTCATGGTGGAGGCACTGGACTGGAGGAGGGAAAGTTCCTCTTTGCTCAAAGGCTTGTCCTCTTCAAAGGTCTTCACGTTCTCCGTCATCTGGGGCAAAGCGGACATGCCGCTGAGAATCATGGTCACCTGAGGCACCTGCTGGAGGAAGCGGAAAGCCCAGGCAGGGGCCCCTTCCTCAGGATGAAGGGCACGGAGGCTCTGCTCCTGCTCCTCACTCAAGTGCGCCAGCCGTCCCCCTCTAAGGGGCTCCATGACCCACACGGGGAGATTGTAGCGGGAGAGAATCTCCACCTTCTTTTCTCCCTCCTGCAAAGTCCAGTCCAGATAGTTAAGCTGGATCTGGCAGAACTCCATGTCCTCATGGTACTCCTTTAAAAAGGCCTCCAGACAGGCGGGGCGGGCGTGGGAGGAGAAGCCCAGGTGCTTAATGCGCCCCAGCTTCTTCTGCTCACGGAAGTAGTCCATAATCCCCCACTTGGGGTCGGTGTATACGTCGATGCTGTTTTCGCACACATTGTGCAGGAGGTAGAAGTCAAAATACTCCACCCCGCACTTTTTAAGCTGCTGCTCGAAGATGGCCGCAGGGTCATAGAAAGAGGAAATCTGGTGCCCGGGGTACTTGTCCGCCAGATACCAGCTTTCCCGGGGGTAGCGGCTGAGGGACTGGGCGATGGCGGTTTCCGAGTGTCCCCCGTGGTAGGGCCAAGCGGTGTCAAAATAGTTGACCCCGTGGGACATGGCCCAGTCCACCATGGCGTCTAAGGCGGGCTGATCAATCTCCCCGCTCTCCTTCAAGGGCAGGCGCATGCACCCAAAGCCCAGACGGGACAGGCGGGTTTCCTGAAAGTCCTTATACAGCATAGCCTTTGCAATGCTCCTTTCAACAAAAATAGGGTAAAGAAAAGGGCGGCAGCACCCATGTCCGCCGCCCCAAGAGGGTTACTCTACGGTGATGACGCCGTTTTCGCCAACGGTGACGGTCATGCCGGTCTGCACATACTGAAGGAACTCCTCGCCCAAGCTGTCTACAACGGGCATGGAAACGCCTTCCAGCCACACGTCCGCCAGAATGACCCCGGCACCGGCCAGAGA
>CAZPCH010000345.1:0-248 GCA_964585055.1 uncultured Christensenella sp.
TCAACGGTTAAATCCCGATTGGCTTCCCCGCGGAAGCCGTCGGTACCAAAATATTTACCCATGGGGTCCTCCTTAATAAAAAAGAGTTTGGCTGAAGCGTCGGCGTTGAAACACCAACGCATGGTATATGATAGCATGTCTTTCGGCCGTTCACAACCGCACTAAAGTAAAAAGAATGTAAAAAAATGACAGGGAGGAGGGCGGGGGCGCGGGGGGGGCAAGGAAACCCCGGTGCCAATTGGGCCCGA
>CAZPCH010000345.1:258-1826 GCA_964585055.1 uncultured Christensenella sp.
TTGGGAGCGGGGCGGCGGGGGCGGGGGCCTGAACGGCTCCGCCGTTCCCTTTGGCGCCCTAGGCGCCAAAGGGCTGCCTGCGGCAGCCCCGCCCCTCGCCCCTTTCCCCTGCACAAAAAAATCCGCCGAAAGCAGAAACTCTCGGCGGATTCAGAAAGATAAAGGTTAGTTCAGCGGGTTTGCCATGGACAAAAGCACATCGGCCGAGCTGTTGGGATTGACAAAGGTCAGATTCAGCAAATAATCCCCTGCGGCCATGCAAAGGATGGTCTCAAAGATGTGCAGACCGTTTTCGTCCACGGCGTCCAAACGGAGGCAGGGCATCGTCTTGCCCATAAACTCCACCGAGCCCACTTCGGCGCTGCCGATGGTGTAGCCCATAGAGTGGAAGGTATTGGTCAAAGGCTCCACGGAGGCGTCCAGGGAGACGCGCAGAATCTCATCGGTCATAATAGCGCCGGCGCCTTGGGTGAAGGTCAGGGTCAGGTTCATGTTGGCGCCGTCGAGGGCGGAAGCACCGCCGATGATCAGGCTGTTGTAATTGCGAATCAGCTCCTCCCACTTTTCCCCGGCCATAGAGCTTACATCCAGACTGTTTAGATCCGCCAGCATACTCTCGTCATAGATGGTCCAGCCTTCGGGCAGGGTCAGAGAAAAGCCGAAGAAGGGGTTTACATACACCCCGTTCTCATAGCCGCCCTGAGGGGCATCGGCAGAGACGGTTTCGGCACCTGCTGCAGAATCAGGCTCCGTGTCTGCCGCCAAAAGGGTGTCCTTGGAGACCGTGGTAAAGCAAGCCGTCAAATCGGAAAGCTCCCCGCCCTGCATGGCGGCCACCACCATCATAATATAGTTGTCGGCATACAGCATGGATATGCAGGCAAAGCCCGGCTGTCCGTCGGCGGTAATGTCCATGAAAATCGTGGGGACATTGTGCCCGCCAAGCTCCAGGGTAATCGTCTCCTTGGTCTCAATGGAGACGTCCGCCCCAAAGTAATCTCCTTCGAAGGTTTCATATAGGGAATCCATGGAGGCGTTGATGATTTCGTCGTTGATGAGCTGCCCAAAATCCGTAACGGAAAACTGAATGATGGAGTCGCCTTTGGTGTCTAAAAACCTCAAGCTGTTTTCTGTGGGAGTGGTGCTCCAGCCTTCGGGGATGTTGAAGATCAGGTTAAAGGGACGGTTTACATATGCGTCCTCAGAGTAGGTGCCCATATAGTCCGCCTCGGTGTAGACAACGGGCTCGGCGGTAGGCTCCGCAGTAGGCTCGGGAGTGGGCGCTTCCGTGGGCTCAGGGGTGGGTGCCTCCGTAGGCGCATCGGTGAAGACAGGGGCTTCCGTGGGGGCGGGAGCAGATTGGGATGCACAGCCCGGCAGCAGGGACAAAAGCAGCAGCAGGCTCAAAAGAAGGGCTTTAATTTTCATGAATGGTACCTCATAGTGTTTTCGGGGACGGAGCCTGAAAGAGCGCACACCCCCATTATTCGATATATCCTATCACAGCGGAGTCAGTTTGTAAAGATTCAGGGGAATTTTCCCAATGAACGGGAAAAACTTGCTTTTTT
>CAZPCH010000346.1:0-1814 GCA_964585055.1 uncultured Christensenella sp.
TTTTTTCTGCTTTTTGCTCATAGGGAGACCGCCGAGAACGGTCTGAAAGTATATATTTGCCGAGGCGGCTTGCAATCCGCCGCCGCCTTTACTATAATCTAAAGAAAAAAGCAAAGGAGTGCACACATGTCCTTTTCCTTGAAACAGTATCATGCACCGAATTTTCAGGAGCCCCGCTTTGCCGCCATGCCCGAAGCGCAGTTTCTGCCCTGCCCTCAGGACGGCGTGGCCCCCGAGGGGTATCACGCCATGGGCATCAGCCCGGAATACTTTAAAGTGGCGGGGGAGTGGCACCTTGCTGAGGAAAGCCGCATGGACTGCGTCCCCGTTTGGCAGGCGGAAAAGGTGGCCGTGGTGGAATTCCGAAACCTAAAGAAGGGGGATTTGGTCTTCATGGGCCGTACGGAAGACGGCTCCAACGGCATTTACGTTCATGGCTCCGGCTTTGAAGAGGAAGCGGGGCACGACCAGTTCTTCTCTTTCCGTCAGAGCCGCTCCCGTGAGACCGGCTTCTCCCGGGACTATGAGGAGATTGTAGAGCTTTTGCAGTATGAAAAAGCCCACGGCGGCTATGTGGTGTGGGTCATGGGGCCTGCCTTCTCCTTTGACAATGCGGCCAGAGAAGCCTTTGTCAAGCTGGTGCGGGGGGGATATGTTCAAGCCGTGCTGGCAGGAAACGCCTTGGCCACCCATGACTTGGAAGGCGCTTATCTGCACACCGCCTTGGGCACGGATATCGTCACCCAGCAGAGCGTGTACAACGGGCATTATCACCACTTGGACACCATCAACAAGGTGCGCTCCTACGGCTCCATTCCCGCCTTCTTAAAGGGAGAGAATCTCCATGAAGGCATTATTGCCGCCTGCGTAGAGAAGGAAGTGCCCTTTGTGCTGGTGGGCTCCGTGCGGGACGACGGACCCCTGCCTGAAGTCTTCGGCAACGTATACGCCGGTCAGGACGCCATGCGTGCCCATGTGCGCAAGGCCACCACGGTCATCGGTATGGCAACGGTACTGCACACCATCGCCACGGGCAATATGACCCCTTCCTATCGGGTACTGTCCGACGGCACCGTGCGCCCCGTGTACTTCTACAGCGTAGACGTCAGCGAGTTTGCCGTCAACAAGCTGGCCGACAGAGGCAGTCTTTTGGCAAAGGGTATTGTGGCCAACGTACAGGACTTCGTTACCAAGCTGGCGGAAAAACTGGATTGATTTTTGGGCATGGAAAAGGAACAGGCAGGATTAAAATCCTGCCTGTTCCAAAATCATAACGGTTTGCAGGGAGCCTTGAGCGGCTCCCTTTTTATGGATGCTTATTTGCCAAGGGTGGCTACCAGCACGGCCTTGATGGTGTGCAGACGGTTTTCCGCCTCATCAAACACTTTGCTGTTGGGGCTTTCAAAGACGTCATCGGTAACTTCCCGAATATCATAGCCCAGAGCCATCTGTTCGCTGGCCATCTTGGTATTGAAGTCGTGGAAGCTGGGGAGGCAATGGAGGAAGATGCACTTGTCGTTGCCCGTCCGAGCCATGAGTTCGCCCGTGACCTTAAAGGGAGTCAGCAGCTTTACACGCTCGGGAATCAGTGCTTCTTCGCCCATGGAAGCCCAGATGTCCGTATACAGAGCATCGGCGCCCTCTACACAGGAAGGATCGTCGCTGATTTCAATGACGGCGCCGCTTTCCCTGGCGGCCTCGGCACAGCGCTCCATAACGTCCTGAGCAGGATACAGTTCCTTGGGGCCGTATCCCACATAGTGGATGCCCAGCTTGGCACAGATGTACATGAGGCAGTAGGCTACGTTGTTGCG
>CAZPCH010000347.1:0-1796 GCA_964585055.1 uncultured Christensenella sp.
AGAGAAAGCTGCTGGGCATCACCAAGGCCGCTCTGGCTACGGAGTCCTTCCTGTCCGCCGCTTCCTTCCAGGAGACCACCCGTGTATTGACCGAGGCCGCCATCAAGGGGCGCATCGATCCCTTGCTGGGTCTCAAGGAGAACGTCATCATCGGCAAGCAGATTCCCGCAGGCGTGGGTCTGAGCCGGTACAGAGATGTACAGGTGGCCGAGAAGGGCGAGCAGGCTGAATAAGCAAACGAATAAAGGAGAAGCGCCCATGGAACGGAAGCTTTATAGAGAAGAGTGTCCCCTCTGGGGAAGCCGCACCTGTAAGCTCATGCACATGGGCGCTTGCAATAGCTGCCCGGGGCAAAAGCCCGGTGAGCGCAAACGGCTGGTGAAACTGACGGAATCCTTCTGCGAGAAGGTGGACGGCGAAATGCTATCTTCCCTCTTCGAAAGCGAAAAATGCACCCTGTGCAAGGGAGACGTGAAGGGGGAAAAGAGCGGCTATGGCATTTGGGACATGGGATACCCCGCCTCGGGGGAGAAAAAAGTCCCCGGTCTCTTCGGAGAAAAGCCCGTAAAGTGGGAGTTTCTCCTGCCGGTGCAGTTTGCCTGCTGTACCCGCTGCCGAAGGCGCATGCTGCTGGTAGGGTATCTTCCTACGGCGGGGTTCATTCTGGGGCTTGCCATCTCCCTTGCTCTGGTGGGAGCGGAGGCTTCGGCGGAAGCTCTGCGGGCTCTTTGGCGGGGACTGCCCCTTTTAGTGACGCTGGTCCTCTCCGTTGGCGGCTACGGCGCAGGACGGATGGCGGCGTCCGCCTTGAAGCGCCGCTTCGGGCGGGAAATGTGGATGGATCCCATGCGCCACCCCGTGGTGCGGCAGCTCACCTATGCAGGCTGGCGTCCCGTGCTTAAGGAGCGGGAGCGGCGGCTGGTTTTTTCCAAACAGCCCTTATCAAGAGGCCTGGGAACGGCGCCGGGCCGGTTTTACCGACAGGAGCCGGAAGAAAAGCAGGAGACGGCGGACAACGCCCAAGAGACGGCCGCCCCTGCTTCCCAAGAGGAATCGGCAGAAGAAAAAAGCTGAAATATTCGGGAAAAATCGCAAAAAGACTTGACAGTCTTCCTCAAGGCTGTTAAAATCAATATTTGGACGCGTATGGAACGTTTCCTCTGAAAAGAGGAGATTTCCAGCGCTTTTGGCGTTGAAAAACGCCTGATGTTGGACAATACTCTCTACGATTGGGTTGCAGAGAGATTGAATTTGTATATAGATAGAAATAGAAAAATCTTTCAGGAGGAAATCTGAATGCCTACCATTAATCAGTTGGTTCGCAAGGGCAGACAGCAGGTGGAATATAAATCCAATGCGCCCATCTTGAAGCAGTGCCCCCAGCGCAGGGGCGTTTGCACTGCGGTCCGTGTTATGACCCCCAAAAAGCCTAACTCTGCGCTTCGTAAAATCGCTCGTGTACGCCTGACCGATGGTCTGGAAGGTACCGCATATATCCCCGGCATCGGCCACAATCTGCAGGAGCACTCCGTCGTGCTGATCCGCGGCGGCCGTGTAAAGGACCTTCCCGGTGTACGTTACCACATCATCCGCGGTACCCGTGATGCAGCGGGTGTTGCCAACCGCCGTCAGGCCCGTTCCCTCTACGGCGCCAAGCGTCCCAAGAAATAAGGAGGAAAAGCTATGCCCAGAAGAGGTTTTATTCCCAAGAGAGAAGTTCTGGCCGACCCTATCTACAATAGCGTCGTCGTTACCAAGCTCATCAACCAGGTTATGCTGGATGGTAAGCGCGGTGT
>CAZPCH010000348.1:0-1784 GCA_964585055.1 uncultured Christensenella sp.
CTGCCCAAGCGAAAACAGGCAAAGGCCATGAGCAGGTCGGCGCCGTAAAGCGCCATATTGAACCAGTTCATCAAAACTCTGGCATACTGGAACCCGTCGGAATTTCCGCTTGCATACGCCCAAGCCTCAGCCAGTATCAAAAGGGGGAGGAGGATAAATAAAATCCCCGCCCCCACAGCACATCCTTTGCAAGAGGGCTTTTTCATCTCTGCTGATCCCTCTGTTTTTTCGCCTTGTTGTCGCTGACCTTTTTGCCCAGAATGGCCAGAGCCAAGCCGATGCCGATGGCCAAGAAGGCACTGCCGCCGGAGAGCTCGCCGCTGCCGGAGATCATCTCGCCGATGGCCGCAATGATGAGGGCGCAGCCGCCCATGCTGAGAACGGAAGCAAGAAAAGAATTTCTATACCAGAAAACCATGCTATTCTCCTTATTTGACGGTAATGCGGCCTATGCCCATGGTCTGAGTATCCTCGTAGGTGAGGATGAAGTCGGAGGAAATCTCCAGCGTGTCAAAGGTCTGGTTGATGCAGCTATAGCCTTCGTCCTTGGTGGTCACCATGCCGAAGCGGAGGGTCTCATAGGCCGGGTCTTCGGGGAAAAGAATCATCTCGCCCAGATACTGCTCTACACCGTTGGCATTGGTGCATGCAACAATATAGCGGATGACCTGAAAACCGTTCACCCGGGTCTTTTCAAACTTGACCACGGAAGCATCGGCAAACAGGCCTTGCACAGAGGACAATATGCCCTCCTCGGTGGTGCCGCTGTAGGATACGCCGCCGATTTCCGACTGCATATTGGCGTTAAAAATGCGGGACTGGTCCCAATACATGAGATTGTCCACCTCATTCCCCTCGCCGGGAAGAAGGGTCTCATAGGAAGGAAGATACAGCCGAGCGGCGCCGTAAATCAGGTAATCGTTTTCATAGAGGGCGCCGTAGGCACAGGAGGAAGTTAAATCGATGGCGGCCGCATCCGTACGGGAGGAATCTATAACGGAGGAGGACTGGCCGGTTGTATTGGCGGAAGTATTGGTAGAAGCGGTATGGGAGCTGCTTTTGTCAAAGAAACAGCCTCTGACGGCGATAATCACGACGGCCACCGCCGCAATGAGCAAAATGGTTGCGCCCAATCCTGTTTTCTTCTGCGCAGGAGCGGAGGTCTTGGACTGCTGGGGCTGTCCTACGTTCTGCTTGGCGCCGCAGAAATTGCAAAATTGAGTTTGATCCGGGATTTCCTTCCCGCATTTGTTGCAGTACATATTTTTCTCCTTGTGATGTTTTGAGTGGATACGAAAGCTGACTTCTTTTTCCGGCTATTATATACTAAAGAAGGCATAAAATTGCCGGGTGCATGCGCTTAAGGAAGGAAAAGCGTCCTATTTTCTCCTGAAAAGGGATGGTAAAGGTTTCCAACCTTTTAAACCATCTTTCTGCCCGTTTTCCTCTCGGATTTTATCCCGAGCCCACTTTAAAAAGGTGGGATGGGTCACGTGCAGAAGTTTCGCCGCCCCTCTGGCAGAAAGTTCCCCCTGCCGCCATTGGGTATAGTAGGCTTCAAACGCCTGGGGACGCTCCATGGGCTTGGCCCCAAAGCGCACCCCTCTTGCCTGTGCGGCGGCAATGCCCTCGGCCTGCCGCTGGCGGATGCATTCCCGCTCCACCTGGGCTACATAGGACAAAAGCTGGAGGACGATGTCCGCAATGAGGGTACCCGTCAAGTCCTTCCCCTGCCGTGTGTCCAGCAGGGGCATGTCCAGCACCACAACGGCCGCCCGCTTCTC
>CAZPCH010000349.1:0-1770 GCA_964585055.1 uncultured Christensenella sp.
GAGACTTTGCGCCGTGCCTGCAAGGTGCATCCCATCCATACGGTGGAGATGTCCTATTCGCTGATCGACCGCAGTATTGAAACGGAACTGATTGCCGCCGCCAAGGAACTGGGGGTAAAGGTGCTGGCCTTCGGCACCGTGGGACACGGCCTTTTGACCGACCGTGTGCTGAACATGCCTCCCATGCCCGGGGCAAGAGGCTTGCTGGCCCCCGAGAATCGAGAGAGTAATCTGGCCATGATTCGGGAGGTCAAGAAGATTGCCGACGAGAAGGGCGTCACCCTCTCCCAGCTTGCTCTGGCCTGGTCTCTGGCTAAGTATGACCATGTGCAGAGCCTGGTGGGCACCACCAGCCCGGAGCATCTTCAGGAGTCCATTGACGCCTTGCAGATTACCTTAACGGAGGAGGACGTTCGTTCCATCGAAGCCGCCATTCCCGCTGAAAAGGTTAAGGGCCGAGGCATGCGGAACTTCGTGTTCACCAACGGCCAAATGACCCTTGCATAATGAGGGACGGACGCCCCTTCCCCAAACACATATTGCTTTCAAGCTGCCCAAATGCGGGCAGCTTTTTTAATCCTGCCGCAAGCCGTAGGTCTCCAAGATATACTCCACATCCTTGTCCCCACGGCCGGAGAGGTTGATGAGAATGTTTCCCTTCTCCATGGTCTTGCCCAGCTTCATGCCTAAGGCCACGGCGTGGGCGCTTTCCATGGCGGGCAGGATGCCCTCCAGCCGAGACAGGGCAAAGAAGGCGTCCAAGGCCTCTTCGTCCGTCACTCCCGCATACTGCACCCGCCCTATATCGTGCAAAAAGGCGTGCTCGGGGCCGCAGGCGGGATAATCCAAGCCGCTGGCCGCAGAGTACACGGGGGCGGGGTTTCCCCCTTCGTCCTTGAGCATAAGGCTGTTGAACCCGTGCATAATGCCCTCCTCCCCAAAGGCCAGACTGGCGGCGTGCTCCCCCAACTTTTTGCCCCTGCCCAAAGGCTCCGCCCCGTAGAGCGCTACGGGGTCATTGAGAAAGCCTGAAAAGATGCCCATGGCGTTGGAGCCGCCCCCCACGCAGGCGGTTACGGCTTGAGGCAGGGCCCCTGTCAGGGCGAGAAACTGCTCCCGTGCCTCGTCCCCGATAATGCGCTGGAAGTCCCGCACCATCAGGGGGAAGGGGTGGGGGCCAAGGGCGGAGCCGATGCAGTAAACCGCCTCCCTGTACTCCCGCAGATAGGCGGCAAAGGCGGCGTCCACGGCCTCCTTCAATGTCTGCAAGCCCTCCGTAACCTCTATGACCCGTGCCCCCAGCACCTGCATTTTAGCCACGTTGGGAGCTTGCTTGCGGATGTCCACGGCGCCAATGTAAATATCGCACTCCAGCCCAAAGTAGGCGGCGGCCGTGGCAAGAGCCACCCCGTGCTGTCCCGCACCGGTTTCGGCAATGACCTTTTTCTTGCCCATGTACTTGGCCAGCAACGCTTCCCCCATGCAGTGGTTCAGCTTGTGAGCCCCCGTGTGGTTTAAATCCTCCCGCTTCGCATAGAGCTGTACCCCTGTGCCCAGCTTTTGAGACAGGCGGGACAGGTGGGAAATGGGGGTGGGACGCCCCTGAAAGTCCCTGCGGATGCCCTTTAATTCCTCCCAAAAGGCAGGGGAGCGGCGGGCGGCGGCGTAGGCTTCCGCCAGTTCCTTTAAAGGGATGCGCAGGGTCTCGGGAACGAAAGCCCCGCCGTATTTGCCGAAAAAGCCCTGTGTATCGGGGTAGCGGGAAAAGTA
>CAZPCH010000350.1:0-1764 GCA_964585055.1 uncultured Christensenella sp.
CCTGCAAATTAGGGCAGGCTTCCACCAGCTTGGATACAAAGTCCGCAGACACGGCGCAGGCAGTTAAGTCCACGGTCTTCAGCTTGGGCAAAAGGGTATACAGGGCGCAGAGCTCCTCCAAGTCGGGTTCCTTCTCTGCAGGCAGGGTCACTGTCTCCGTTTCCCGGGCTTCCCCAAGGACGGTGGAAAGGGACACGGTGCCCAAGTCCTTTAGGTACTGGGCGGTCTCCATGGTCAAAGGCAGAGCGGAAGCGTCCACCCTTTCCAAGGCGGTAAAGTAGGGCATGGCCTCCTTTAAATCCTTCAGCTCCTCCATGGCGGTCAGGGTCAGCACCTTTGTGTCCATGGGAAAGGCGGTGCCCCCAAGGGTTACTTCATATATAAAGGCGCAGTGGGGCATGTCTCCCTGAGCCGCCAGCAGGGCGGGGCACACGGCCGCACCCTCCGCACGCACTTCCTTCAGACTGGAGAAGAAGGGGAGCAGGGCAATGTCCTCCTCCGCCCTCAAGGTGACGGAGTCGCTGATGCTGGACACCTTCCCTTGGGACAGGGGCACCGACCAGATTAAATCCATGGCCGGGTATTGGGCGTTTATGGCCTCGGCTTCCTCCACGGTCAAGTCCGCCTCCAAAGCGGACAGCACCTTCAGGCGGGGGAAAGCGGACAAAGCCTCCCTGTCCACGGCGTCGGCGGTGATGGAGCTGCTGTTTTTCAGGTACCAGTGCCCTTCCATGGGGGCAAAGAGGAGAAAAAAGGCGGCGGCGCCCACGGCAAGCAGGGTCAGCAGGGCGATGAGGAAAATGAAAACAGGCTTGGAAATTTTCTTCATGAATATCTTGGGTTGCATTTTAAGAAAAGGGGTTCACACAGGTGAGCCCCTTGCTTGTTAGAGTATGCTTCTGGCCTTCAGCTCTTCCCGCAGTGCGGGGACATCCCCGTAAAAGACGATGCCGTCCATGCCCGTGCGGATGCCCCCCTCAATGTTGTAGGGGCTGTCGTCGATGAACAGGCACTCCTCCGGCTTCAGGGAGAACTTTTTGTACAGGGCCTCGTAGATGGCGGCGTCGGGCTTAATGACCCCCAGATCGGCGGAAATCAACGTGCCCGCAAAGCAATCCTGCCCGGGGACCCTGGGCCAGTAGGCATGCTGGCGGCGGCTGGCGTTGGAAAGGAGGTAGAGGGTATACCCCTTGTCCTTCAGTTCCCGCACCAGCTCTTCCATGCCTTCCATGGGGCGGATGGGCTCGTCCCAGCACTCCACCAGTTGGTGAACCGCCGGATGCAGGCGGGAAGGAAGGCCAAGACACATGCGCTCCACGGCCTCTTCTTCATCGTGGGTGCCCCAGTCCAGCTTGACCCAGTCCGTGGACAAAAAGACCCGGCGAAGGAGGATTTCCCTATCCTCCTTGGCTACCCCTGCGGCGTCCAAAAACTCCTCCCGGTCAAAGCGCAGAAGCACGTTGCCCATGTCGAATACGATGTTTTTAACCATTATACAATCTTCACCTTTCCCTTGGTCAGTCTAAAGACCAGAACCAGAGAAACAATGGTGGTGACGGTCAGGATGGTGGCCAGGGCCGCCGCCGTACCGTCGCTCATGCGCACCACCTCTTGGTAGATGGCTACGGCGATGGTGGAGGTCTTGCCGCTGTAGAGCATGATGGAGCTGGACAGCTCGTTGATGCAGGTGATCCAGCTAAGCACGGCGCCGGACATAATGCCGGGGAGCATCATCCGGGCGGTGACGGTGAAGAAGGTCTTCAT
>CAZPCH010000351.1:0-1758 GCA_964585055.1 uncultured Christensenella sp.
TCCGCCGTAAGTAGCATGGACATGGGGCGGCATGGGGTCCATCCAGTACATTGTAATTCGAATCCCGCGGAACATTGAAATTGTGGGCATGATGTTCATCTCCTTTATAGTATTGTTTGTAGCACATTTACCATCAAAAGTCAATAGCAAATACGCTATTTTTTGAGAGGATGGAGGGGAACGGAAGATAAACTAAAAACCGCAGGAGGGTATCCTGCGGTTTTGACTCTTAATAGAAAGTAGCGATGGGTTCCTCGGGTTCGGAGGTGGGGCGGATGCTCTTTACGTTGAACACGGGGCCCTTTTTTCCGTAGACGGGGGAGAAGCGCACCTCAATGGAAGCCTGTATCCGATACCACTGGGCGTGCTGAAGCTCGCTGACCTTGGGGTAGCGGAAGGCAAAGGCGGCAAACTGCACATCGTTGGCACAGCACTGCATCAACTGCCGTCCCGCCACAAAGGTCTCCTTGGGCATGCGTCCCTTGGTGGCTACCAGCAGGTTCATCTCCACGGTCTTGCCGTGGTACTTTTTAAAGTCCTCCAGCAGATCCTGATAGAACAGAGCATAGTCCTTGTCCTCCACTTCAATCACCGGGGCGTTGACGTCAAAGGGCAAAGGATCGATGATTTCGTCGTACTCCGTCTTTCCCGAGTCATAGCTGTAGGCAATGTCGCACTGACGGGAAACCGCACGGACAATCTTGTGCAGAGCCATCTTGTCCGTGTCCTCCGTCACCCGGTTGAAGAGCACCAGCTCCGCCGTGCGCAGTTTGTTGAATACGTGCTGGCGCAAATTGGCGTTGTACTGGGCAAAGGTGGTGCTGTCGATAAACAGGGTCTCCCCGGCAATGGCCCAGTTTTCGGGCAGAGCCTGGAAGAAGGAATCCAGCATCCACATGCCGTTGTACTCCACCATAATGCGGGTGGGCTTGTACTGCTTCTCCAGCTTTTTTAGAAGAAGCTCGGTGAGGGCTTCCTCCTCCTCAATGCTCTCCACATAGACGGTGGCGTTGTCGGGCAGTTTGCTTACATCCAGCTCCGTTTCGCCCTCTTCGCACTGAAGCACCAGAATTTTTTGCCCCCGGTTGAACTCCTTATCCTCCAAAAGGCTTTGTATAAAGCTGGTCTTGCCGGCATCCAGAAAGCCGGTAAACAGAAATACGGGAATATCCATACTATTTTACAGCGCAAAGAGCTTTTGCAGCTTGTCCTCCTGCAGCTTGGAGCCGATGACGCAGATGCGCCCCGTAACGGCGGCAGACCCCCGGCGGATGTCCGCTTCACCGGGCACATAGTCAAAGTACAGCCACTGGCCGTCGGCACTGTCCAAAAGTCCCTTACTGCGGAGAATCAGACCGTACTCCTCCGTATCCAAAGCGGCCAGAATGGCTTTGAGCTCCGCCTCCGTATACTTTCTGGGAGTCTCCGTGCCCCAGCTGGTGAACACCTCGTCGGCATCGTGGCCGTGGTGGTGATGGTGCTCATGGTCATGATGGTGACAGGAGCAGTTGGGATCGTCGCACTCCTCGTCTTCATCATGGTGGTGGCAGCAGTGGTGCTCGTGCTCGTCCTCATCCTCCTCATCATGGTGGTGGTGATGGTGGCAGCAGTGGTGCTCATGCTCGTCCTCATCCTCGTCATCATGGTGGTGATGGTGGCAGCAGTGGTGCTCGTGCTCGTCCTCATCCTCCTCATCATGGTGATGGTGGCAGTGATGATGCTCGTGGGCCTCTTCCTCCAGCTCCTTGAGAGCGGCTT
>CAZPCH010000352.1:0-1735 GCA_964585055.1 uncultured Christensenella sp.
AGCACCAACCCCTTGCCCCGGGCAGTTCTGTGTGGTATACTGACGAAAAAGGAGGAACTTCCTATGACAATTGCCGTCACGCTCACCGCCGAGGTTTTCCGGCGTTTTACCCTGTTTGATACCTTCCGCCGCCGTAAGATGTGGCGTTCTCCCGCCATCTTTGCCGCCATTCTCGGCAGCTGCGCCCTGGTTTGCTATGCCATGAACCATGTGGATGGGGCCGTCATGCTGGGAACCGTTCTGCTAATCGTAGGGCTGGGCATGCCCATTACCTACTTTCTCTCCTTCTTCCTGTCCCTTCGTAAGCAGTGCAAAACCCTGGGCCTTCCCAAGGAGGTTTATACCCTGTGTCTGACCCAGAGTGCAAAGGGCATCGCCATCGACAATGGCCACGAGCATGCGGACTATGCCTGGAAGGATGTATTCCACGCCTACCGGGACAAGGATGCCACCTACCTGTTCATGGCCCCTACCCGGGCTTTCATCCTGCCCCACGCCTGCCTGGAGGAGGGAGCCGATGCCTTGTGGGCGCTGCTTACCAAAAAGCTGCCCGCCGGAAAACGCACTGTGCTGAAATGATACCGCAGGTCTGTATACGGCAAAAAGGGACGTGCTCCATGGCACGTCCCTTTTGCTTTTTTGCCCGTCAGCGGGGGACGTTGCCCTCGCTGTCCACGCAGGTGAAGGTAAATCGGTAGGGAATGTAGTTTTCCCGGGGTTCCTGGGTCATCTCCAGGGATGTGAAATAGCATCTGCGTGTTCCCCAGATGGGATGGACCAGGTCTCCCGTCCCCGCCTGCTCCGCGACGGCCTGCAGGGCCTTGAACTGTTCATAGGCATTGGCACCATAGAAGGCCCCGGAGCCGCTGATGATCCGCTTCATCCCGCCCATGCCCGCAAAGACATAGGTTCCCTCGGAGGTCAAAGCATAGACCGGGGTGCGCCGGATCGTCTCAGCATAGGTAGTTGGGTTATGGGGCCAGGTATAGGTTCTGTAACGAAGCTTATCCATTGGCTGTCTCCTCCCGTTTCAGGGCAAAGCCCTTGCGCAGCCGCCGCAGGCCCTGGCTGCTGTATTCCCGGCTGACGCTGGTCCACTGGCAGCCGGTGTAGGTCTCCGTCTTTTCTTCGGTCGTCACAACCAGGGAAAAGCCGGGGCTGGGCTCCGCTGGTTCCGCCGTGCCCAAGGGGATCTGCTCCTCCAGCCGGAGGCTCCATTGGACTTTTCCCGTACCGTTGGCCATGGGCATGGGGTCTGTGGTCACATATTCCACCGTGTAGTCCCTGGTCTCCTCCGACTGGAAAGCTACGGCACATCCATGGGAAACCCCATTGATTGCCACGGAAAATCCTGCCCCTGTGGTTCCCTCCGACTGAGAGACGCTGGTAAAGGCCGCCCGGATCTCCACCGCATAAAGCTGGGACACCCGGTCATAGACGCATCCTTCCTGGACGCACACTGCCCCGCAGCCCAGAAGCAGCTCCATGACCTCCAATGCCTCCGCCTCGCAAGCGGCGCCCCCCAGCTTTCCGGGGCTGAGGATGGTCACAGAGACGGTACTGGTCAGGGCAGCGCTGTCCACCTTGGCCATATGCACCGCCGCCACAGGCCCAGTGATCTGGGGCATTTTTCGTCCCGGATAGGCAAGTTCCGCCGCAAAGCCCCCATCTTTCAGGGCCGTCAGCACCTGCTGCAAAATCACGTTCCCCATGTGACCTCCCCACTTCGTTCCAC
>CAZPCH010000353.1:0-1721 GCA_964585055.1 uncultured Christensenella sp.
GCCTCGGCTTTGACGGTGCCGGGGGATACCACACGTCCTTGGAACTGCTTCATATTAGTTGCCTCCCTTCGTAATCTGCTGGAGAATCTCGTCGTCGGTATAGTACCGGGCGGAGGTGTAGGTGCGGAGCTTGTTGCTGGAGGTGATGACCGGCAGCTTCTTGCACAGGGGGTTGTTCATGTACATCAGCGGGCAAATGTAGGAGGTGATGACACCGGCGGCCTTCAGACGGGGGGCGTAGGGGGTCTTCTCAAACTCCTTCAATACGGCG
Organism: uncultured Christensenella sp.; assembly: GCA_964585055.1. Classification (GTDB taxonomy): domain Bacteria; phylum Bacillota; class Clostridia; order Christensenellales; family CAG-138; genus RUG472. The sequence goes on from CAZPCH010000353.1 coordinate 272, forward strand.
GGAGCGGCGGTGAACACCGTGGGGATGACCACCTTCTTGTTGCCGGCGGCCTGGAGGGACGCTTCAATCTTGTCCGTCCAGTCCATAAGCTGTTTCAGGGACATGTGGGGGCAGCCCATGAAGCAGAGCTTGGGCTTGGCGTCCTTGTTCTTCCAGATGACGGGGTAGCTGTCGTAGACCCGCTGGAGCTCGGCATCGTCGATGACGTACTCCTTGGCCCCTTCCTTAATGAGGGAAGCACCCTGCTCCACGGCTTCGGGGGTCAGGTTCTCCACATGGTAGAGACCCACGGCTCCGTTGGAAGCGGTGGCGGCGCCGAAGTCCTTCAAATAGGCGCAGGCTTCGTCGTTAAGCTCACTGCCCAGCCACTTGTCCAGACCTACGATGTAGGGCACATCTTCCATAACCTTCATGCCCACGGCGGAACCCAGAAGCTGGGCTTCGGGCTTCTTGGTGGTGGCGATGCGGATGACCCAGTCCGCCTTGCGGCCTTCGTCGGTGAGGAGGCCGAAGCGGGGCACGAAGCCTACTACGGAGCCCATCAAATCGATGATGCCGGAGTTGCGGTTGCAGCGGGCGCCCAGCACGGAGTTGGCGTACACCACGGCGGAGCTTTCGGACCAGGAGAGGATGTCTCCCTTCTTGGGGGTGTTGCCCATTTCAGGCATGTAGCAGGTGCAGGAGAAGGCGTCCTTGTCCATGAGACCCAGCTTGTGGAGCTGCTTTTCGTAGTAGTCCTGACGGGTGTACATGAAGAAGTTGAACACGAAGTCCTGAATCAGGTTGCTGGGCACGTTCTTGTCCATGGGGCGGGGGTCGGCGGAGAAGGTCTGCTGAGAGATTGCACCGGCCTCAATGAGCTGCTCCATCAAATCGTACACGGGGCCCAGGGCCTTGAGGCCGAAGGAGGTGACCAGATGGTTGTGCTGGCTGGTAACGGGGATCATGCAGTCGGCGCCGAAGAGGTCGCCGTAGCGGACGAGGCTCTCCATGACTTTGCGGAGGGTATCGCCTTTGTCGCCGCGGAGAATGGCCTGTTGCTCCTCGGTGAGAGTCATTTTGCAGGGGATCATATAGGTTTCCTTTCTTAAGATAGAGTTTGTGAATACGGGAGCGGAAATGCTGAAACAAGCTAAAATCCGGCTCTGACGGCTTAACACGTGTCAAAAGAGCTATAATCCATCATTTTCAGCGGTTTGCGCGAAAGCAACGAAGCAAGCTGTAATCCGGCTCTGACGGCTTAAAGCGCATCAAAGAGCTAAAATCCATCATTTTCAGCGACATGTGCGGTGAAAATGATACCTTGCCTGAAGCAAGGACGACCGACGGCCATAGCCGTCCGAGGACGATGCTTCAGGACAAGGACTAACCAAAGGAAAACAAAGTTTTCCTTTGGTTAAAGCTTCATTGCGACGTCCCACGCTCTCCAGATAACCGTGCGCAGGTTGCC
>CAZPCH010000354.1:0-1715 GCA_964585055.1 uncultured Christensenella sp.
GGAGGACAGCCGCATTGTGGAAAGCGGCCCCTCCAAAGAATTTTTCGCCGCCCCCAAGGAGCCGCGCACCCGGGAGTTTCTGCGCTCCATCGCCGGCTACGGGCAGGAGGACGGGAAGAAATAAGGTATCCATATATAAAGGAGAAGACGAACTATGAAACGGTATGCAAGAAACATTTTAGCGGCAGTGCTGGTTCTTTTGCTGGGACTGACGGCGCTGACGGGCTGTGCCCCCAAGGAGGAGGAGGCAGGCGGGGATCTGCTGGAAAAGATTCAGAGCCGAGGCACCATCATCGTGGCCATGGAGGGCACTTGGGCCCCCTGGACCTATCACAACGAGAGCGATGAGCTGGTGGGCTACGACGTAGAGGTGGCCAAGGCCATTGCCCAGAAGCTGGGCGTACAGGCGGAGTTTGTAGAGGGCGAGTGGGACGGTCTTCTGGCGGGACTGGACGACGGCCGCTACGACATCATGGTCAACGGCGTGGGCATTACCGAGGAGCGGACTCTGAAGTATGACTTTGCCACTCCCTATGCCTTCAACCGCACCGCCGTCATCGTCCGTGGGGACTATGACGAGATTGCCTCCATGGAGGATTTGAAGGGGAAGAAGACCGCCAACACCATCTCCAGCACCTACGCTTTGCAGGCGGAAGCCTACGGCGCCCAGGTCACGGGGGTGGACGATTTGAACCAGACCATTGAACTGCTTCTGTCCGGGCGCATTGACGCCACGCTGAATGCGGAGGTGGTGTTCAACGACTATCTGAAGGCCCACCCCGAGGCCAACATTAAGATTGCCGCCTACTCCGACGAGGTGGAGCGCATTGCCATCCCCGTGCGCAAGGGGGAAAACACCGCTTCCCTGCTGGCGGCCATCAATGAGGCTCTGCAGGAGCTGAAAGAGGACGGAACGTTAAGCGCCCTGTCGGAAAAGTACTTTGGCATCGACATCTCCAAGGGGGAGTAAGGCTGCAATCTAATAGAGCATAAAGAGGACTCTGTCCTCTTTTTTGTTTTTAAAAAATAGAAAGCCGCACTGTGTGCGGATGAAATCCACGCTTTGCGTGGGTGAAATCGCCTATGGGCGATGAAATCCGTCTTCGACGGATGAAATCCATCCTGCGGATGGGTTTAGGAAGGGACGGCAAGCCGTCCCGACATAAACCTGCCTGAAAGGCAGATTTCACATCACGCAGTAATATTTCACCTGTCGCAGGCGGAAAAATCGCCGCAGGCCCTTGACAGCCTCCTCTTCCCGTGGTACAATTCGGATATCAAAATGATATCACAAAGGGAGTGAGCCTATGCTGACCATTACCAACCTAACCAAGACCTACGGGGAGAAGAAGGCCGTGGACAATTTGTCCCTGCACATTGCCCCGGGAGAGATATACGGCTTCATCGGCCACAACGGCGCAGGAAAAACCACCACCATCAAAACCGTGGCGGGACTGCTGCCCATTGAGTCCGGCAGTGTCGTAATTGACGGGCTGGATTTGAAAAAAGACCCCATCGCCTGCAAAAAGCGCATGGCCTACATTCCCGATGACCCCCAGCTCTACGCCTTCATGACGGGGATGGAGTACCTGAATTTTGTGGGGGACATCTACGGCGTAGGCGCAAGCGAGCGGCAAAAGCGCATCTGCACCTACGGCGAAGCTTTCTCCCTGACGGGGGATTTGGGGCAGGCCATCGGCACCTATTCCCACGGC
>CAZPCH010000355.1:0-1714 GCA_964585055.1 uncultured Christensenella sp.
CAGGCGTAGTCTATACCGGTTTTCTGCAGAAGCTTCTGCTCGTCACAGCCGCCGCCCCATATGTGGGTGCACAGCAATTTTTTGCAGCCGCTTCTTTGCGCCAGCATGCCCGCCTCGGCGGCCGTAAGATTAAACTTAACTCCGTTTGCGGGTTCATCCACGAAACATACATCCGCCAAAAGGGCATCCGCTCCCCGGCACATTAAAGGCAATGCGTCGAAATAGCGGGTGTCGCCGGTATAGCACAGGGCTCTTCCTGACTCGTCACGGAAGAACATACCAAATCCCTTCATGCTATGTTGTACACCAAATACGCCGATTTGTAAAGAACCAATGCGAAATTTGTCGCCTTCAGCAAGCATTTTAAATGCAAATGCTGTTTGCGATGCCCCTAAAATTTCCGTTGGAGCATACAGAGGCAGTCTTCCTCTTCCCTGCCCCTGCTCAATGGCATAGCCTAAAATGGGGATGTCTCCGCAATGGTCATAGTGGCCGTGGGATACAAGCACCGCGTCCAGTTTATGTATGGGACACACTTTCAGCAAGCGGCTCAAAGCACCGCAGCCGAATTCAACTGCTACGGCAGTGTCTTTTGTCTCAAGAAGATAGGCGGAGCAGCAACCCCCGGTCTGCGGATAGGGGCCGTACTTCCCCAATACGGTTAGTTTCATACCGATTCCTCACGGGCCGAAGAGTCTTGGGAAGTCTGAGACGATTCGCTCTGCTCATACTGGGCCACGGAAACAAAGGTGTCCCCCTTCTCTATCATCCGTGTCTGCTTGATTCGAATCATGAGCAAGCCTGCCCCTGCGCACAGCAAGCCCTCGCCCAGATGACTTACAAAGTCCACGCAAGCAAGGGTATAGCCCATGTGCAGGAAGATTAAATCGTGCAAGAAGTACACCAGCACCGTCCAGCCTGCGCACAGAAGCACGATGAACAGGGAGCTTTTCCAACTGTGTTCCTTGTCTACACCCTTCATACGGGTCAGCAGGAAAATCCCGAGGGCATTTAAAACGGAGGGAATCAGGTACGCAAAACTGCCGTGAATCAAGCCGCCAATCAAGGTTCCCAAAGCAACCGTCAGCAAACCAAAGGGAAGATCCAGCAGACACGCCGCCAGATACACGCCCATAGCGCCCAGATTCACGTTCTGCTGTGCCGCATAAGTAAGGCGGGAGGCTAATTCTCCGCTCTCGGCGGCCGCAATTTGCGAGACGTCGATTTTATGCAGGGAAAGAGCAGTTAGAGCCGTCAGCAATACCGTAACAACAAGTACGATTCCAAGATAAATCCAGAAGGATACAGGCTTTTTGTTCATACAGTCTCCTTATTCCGTTACAGGGATTTTTCGAGTATTTCGTCGGTTGTGATGGTTTGCTCCCCTTCGTCTACCAAATCACTGACCTTCACCAATGGCAACTCCTCTTCCGTTTCCGCCTCCAGCGTATAGGGCGGTGTGGCGGAAGGAATCGCCGCTTTTTCTTTTAAAGCGGGAATCTGCTTTAAAAGGGAGGGCATGTCCTGAGACAGAAGCTCGTACAGCTCGGCATACTTTTTTGCATTCTCATTGGCGGTTTTCACCTGTTCCTTTACGGACTCGTTAAATTCCCCCAACAGGCGCAAATAAGCGGCCACGGCGGCATCCGTTTCACGGTTGGTTTCTCTGCTCTTATCCTCGGCGGCCTTTATAATATCCCGAGCGTTGCGGTGG
>CAZPCH010000356.1:0-1713 GCA_964585055.1 uncultured Christensenella sp.
GGGTCGGGGCGAATTGCTTCGCAATTCCCCATTGTTCACCAAGGGGAGCCGAACGTTGTGAGAAGCTTCCGCTCATTTTGCTTTTACCAGCGCAAGTGACTTATTACCGCATGGCTCCCCTTAATGTTAAGGCGAATTGCTTCGCAATTCCCCCTTGTTCACCAAGGCGAGGCTTTCGTAGGGCAAAAGCTGTTCCTGCTTTTTGCTTCCATAGGGAGTTTTCATGCTTTATCCCTTTCATGGAATTTTCCCTCTTGCAATTGAACGGTTTCGTGCTATACTTTAAATGAACGTGTTCATTTAACGTTTTGAGAACTTTTAAAGGAGCGCAGTTTTGCCCAAGCGCATCGACAATTTGGAAGGTTCCCTGCTCTCGGCAGCCAAGTCTCTGCTGCTGGAAGAGGGCTATGCGGCCTTGACCATGCGTCAGGCGGCGTCTCTCTGCGGCGTAGCGGTAGGGACGGTGTACAATTATTTCTCCTCCAAGGATGTATTAGTAGCCCGCATCCTGCTGGAGGATTGGCACACCGCCCTCCGCACCCTGAGGGATAAGCTGGAGACCGTAGCTTCTCCCCTGGAGGGGCTAAAGTGTGCCTTTGAAGCCCTGCGCACTTTCTCCCGCCAATACGGTGCCGTGTGGGCGGAGTATTCGGGGAACCCGCCCCTGCGCCGCTGGCACAGTGCGCTCATTTGCCAAATTTCCGACTGTCTTACCCCCATGCTGACCCGCTTTTCCCTTTCGGAGGAGCCCATGCTGGGGCATTTTCTTGCTCAGGCCCTTTTAAGCTGGGCCATGGAGCCGGAAGCCTCCTTTGAGGCCCTATCTCCCTTTTTTCAGCGACTGTTAAAACAATAACATATACGGAGGAATGATTATGAGCTCTTTCAAAGACCTGCGCATGGTAGATAACTTCTACCAAACCTCTGCCTTTTTCCCCATGCCCACGGTACTCATCAGCACCGTAGCCGAGGACGGGCAGACTTCCATCGGCTCCTACTCTCTGGTAGCCCCCTACTACATTGCGGGCAAGGATTACTATGCCATGCTCCTTTGCTGCCGCAACTCTTCCAACACCGCCCAGCACCTGCTGCGCAACGGCAAGTGCGCCATGAACTTCATCCCCGACAAGCGGAAGTACTTTAAGGAAGCCGTTCGTCTGGGCTTCCCCGGGGACACTCCCGCCGAGAAGATGAAGGACTGCATCTTCACTCTGGAAGACGGGCAGGCTCCCTGCGAAGACGGGGAACAGCGTCCCAAGGTGGTGGCCGAGGCCTATCAGGTCTTTGAGTGCACCTGGATGCGGGAGCTGGACAACGCTCAGGACGACAAGCCCGGCGAGCTCAACGGCTATCCCGGCCCCTACCACGACTTCAACGGCATCACCTCCTTCTTCGGCGCCCACTTCATTCTGCGGGTAGACAAGATTCTCATGAAGGAGAAGTACTACAACGCCATCGTCAACGGCGTCAAGGCCGGAGACTTCCCCAGAGTGCCCGTGGACTACGGCTATCGGGACAGCAAGAACTTCTGGTATACCAAGTTCCGCCGCCCCATTCCGGAGCTGCTGCCCGTGCGGGAGACCAACCTGCAGTCCGTGCTGTATGCCGCCCAGCGTGCCGACGATGTGGTGAAGTTCACCGAAGCCGCCTGCATGAAGCTGGTGAAGGTGCCCCGCATCTTCCTGCCCACGGTTCTAAAGGGCTGTGTGCAGT
>CAZPCH010000357.1:0-1691 GCA_964585055.1 uncultured Christensenella sp.
CAGAAGGATCTGGAGCGGTACTATAAGCGCTGCTACCGTGCCTACGAGCGCATTTACGCCCGTGCGGGCATCCCCGAGGTGGTGGCCGTGGCCTCCGACTCCGGCATGATGGGGGGCAAGGTCAGCCATGAGTTCATGCTGCTGACGGACATCGGCGAGGACACCATCGTCCTTTGCACCGAGTGCAGCTACCGTGCCAACATGGAAGCGGCGGAGTGCATCATCCACAACGAGGCAAACGAGGAAGCCGCCCCCCTGACCCGGGTGGCTACCTATGAGAATAAGACCATCGACGAGGTCTGCACTTTCCTCCACAGCGAGGCCAAGAAGAGCTGCAAGGCCGTGGTCTACCAGAAAAACGAGGACGACAGCTATGTGCTCATCTTCGTCCGCGGGGACTTGGAGGTCAACGAGACCAAGCTGCGGAACTACCTGAAGACCGAGGTGCATCCCGCCGTGGAAATCGACCATGCAGGTCTGGTGGCCGGCGCCATCGGCCCCGTAGGGCTTCCTGAAGGCATCACCGTGGTCTATGACCGCTCCCTGGAGGGCACTCGGAACCTGATTTGCGGTGCCAACGAGGAAGGCTTCCACATGACCGGGCTGAATATGGATCGGGACGTGCCCGAAGCCAAGTTTGTGGACGTAGCCAAGGCCGTGGTAGGCGGCGTTTGCCCCAAGTGCGGACGGCACAGCCTGACGGTGAAAAACGGCATTGAGGTGGGGAACATCTTCCAGCTTGGCCGCCGCTACACCGAGGCCATGGGCATGACCTATGACGATGAGAAGGGCAACCGTGTGAACCCCATTATGGGCTGCTACGGCGTAGGCGTGGGCAGACTTATGGCCAGCGTGTGCGAAGAGCACCATGACCAGTACGGCCCCGTGTGGCCCATCACCATTGCCCCCTGGCAGATTCAAATCTGCGCCCTGCGTGCCGACCAGCCTCAGGTGAAGGAGGCGGCGGAGAAGCTGTATAAGGAGCTTTCCGATCAGGGCTATGAGGTGCTGTACGACGACCGCCCCGTGTCCGCCGGGTTCATGTTCTCCGATGCGGATCTGCTGGGCGCTCCCGTACGGCTGGTGGTCTCCCCCAAGACCCTGAACCGGGGGGTCGTGGAGCTTACCACCAGGGATAAGTCCGTGAAGGAGGATGCGGCGCTGGAGAATGCAGTGACCCGCACCAAGGAAGTGGTGGCCGCCCTGTACGCCGCCATTAACGAAAAAGTCCCCGAATCCATTTAAGGAAATCATCTAAGGGAATAGGTAAAAGCCTCCTGCGGGAGGCTTTTTTTCGTAGTGCAGGGCGGGCTGGAGGCGGTGAAATCTGCACTGGGTGCAGATGAAATCGCCTGTCGGCGATGAAATATGCCTGCGGCAGGTGAAATATTGCTACGCAATGTGAAATCCATCCTTCGGATGGGTTGTGGAAGGGACGCTGTGCGTCCCTTTTATCTTCTTATCCCCTCTTGCCTTTGGCGACAGCCCCTCAAAACCCATCACAGGTGGGTTTTGTCCCCTTCGGGGCCGGGGCGAATTGCTTCGCAATTCCCCGTTGAACATCAAGGGGAGCCATGCGGGAGCAAGTTGTTTATGCGGTTAAAAGCAAAAGTGAGACGAGGCCTCGTACAGCATTAGGCTCCCCTTGGTGAACAATGGGGAATTGCGAAGCAATTCGCCCCGACCCCGAA
>CAZPCH010000358.1:0-1691 GCA_964585055.1 uncultured Christensenella sp.
CCCCAATGCCGAAGCCCAAGGGCAGGGTCAAAGGCTTGGTGGAAAAGCCCGTAATGCCGTCAATGGCCAGCTTCATCATCTTCTTTAAAGTATACTTGGTCTTCCCTGCCGCCCGTTCCTCACGGATAAAGCGCAAAGGCACGGCTTCAAAGCCCATCCAGGCGGACATGCCCCGCAAGAAGCGGCTGTGCTCCCGCATGGTCAAAAATACATCCGCTACCTTCCGATCCAGCAGGCGGAAATCACCTGTGTTCAGGGGGATGGGATAGGCGCTCATATAGGCCAACAGCTTATAGTAGCAGGCGGCGGTAAACTTTTTGAAGAAAGTCTCTCCCTCCCGTTTTTCCCGCTGGCCGTACACAATGTCTGCGCCTTGCCGCCACATCTCCACCATCTGGGGAATGAGCTCAGGAGGATCCTGCAAGTCGGCATCGATGATAATAAGGGCGTCCCCCTTAGCATGATCCATGCCGCAGGTTACGGCCAGCTGGTGGCCGAAGTTGCGGGAAAAGGAGAGCACCTTTACGGACTCATCCTCCTTGGCCATGTTTCTAAGCAGCTTCATGGTGCCGTCCCGACTGCCGTCGTTGACGAAAATCATCTCATAGGCACAGCCCGTTTTTTCCATGGCCGCCTTGAGCCTGGGATATGCTACGGGCAGCACCTCTTCCTCAAAATATACGGGTACGATTAAAGACAACAGCTTGTTTTCCAACTTTACCCTAACTCCTTTGCTGAGTTTCTGATGTCAGTATACCATTCTTCCGACGGCAAAGCAATTTCCTCCCGCAGAGTTTATGATTTCGCCACAATCCATAGGCAAAAAACACCTCAGGACAAGTCCCGGGGTGTTAAATACAGGCACTACTTTTATTTTGCACTGGGCAGATAGGGAACGGCGTTGATGTCCAGTTCGGAAAGGTGCCCCTTCATAAGCAGATAGAAGGCGGCAGAGCCGATCATGGCGGCGTTGTCCGTGCAGTACTTAAAGTCGGGACAGCAGAAGCGGATGCCCTTCTTGCGGCATTTTTCCTCCAGCATGCTGCGGAGGTTCTTGTTGGCGGACACGCCCCCCGCCAGTGCCAGGGTGTTCCCCGCCGCCCGCACGGCCTTGTCGGACAGGATGCTGTTCACTTCATACTGGAAGCTGGCGGCCACGTCCGCTCTGACAATCTCCTCCCCCTTCTGTTCGGCAGTGTGCAGGTAGTTGACCACGGCGGTTTTCAAGCCCGAAAAGCTCATATCCAGCCCCTCTCCCTCATTAAAGGCAGAATGGAAGCGGATGGCATGGGGGTCTCCCTCCAAGGCCAGCTTTTCCAGTTCCGGGCCCCCGGGGTAAGGCAAGTTCAGCAAGCGGGCTACCTTATCGAAGGCCTCCCCTGCGGCATCGTCCCGGGTCTTGCCCAAAAGGCGGTACTTATCATAGTCCAGCACCTCCACAATGTGGCTGTGTCCACCGGAAGCAATGAGGCAGGTAAAGGGAGGCTGTAAATCGGGGAAGGTCAAATAGTTGGCGGCGATGTGCCCCATAATGTGATGGGTGCCGATCAGGGGCAGTCCCTTCGCATAGGCCAAGCCCTTGGCGTAGCTGACCCCCACCAGCAAAGCGCCTACCAGCCCGGGGCCTGCGGTAACGGCAATAGCGTCTATATCGTCCAAGGTCATATTCGCCTCTGCAAGTGCCTGTTCTA
>CAZPCH010000359.1:0-1687 GCA_964585055.1 uncultured Christensenella sp.
GCCGAACTGGGTGTTGAACATCCCCGTCTTCCACAAAAGAATGGACACATACCCGGGCATGGCCCAAGGGAACATGAGCAGGGTCTTATAGACCTTCCGCCCCTTCAGGCTGGGGAGGTTCAAAAGGCTCACCAGACAAAAGGCAATGACAAGCTGGAGAATCATGCTGACCACCGTCCACAAAATGGTGGCCAGCAGGGCGGAGAGAAAGCTGGAGTCAAAGACGAACAGGGCCCGCACATAGTTGTCAAAGCCGATGAGGGAGAAGTCGAACCAGTGGTACACGTTCATGTTGGTCAGGCTGATATAGGCCGTGTAGCCAATGGGGAAGACCACCATAAGGGCAATGAGCAGCAGGGAGGGAGCCGACCAGGCGTAGGACACCAGAGCGGACTTGAAAGACTTGCGATTGTGTTTCATAACTCCTTACTTCATGGCCGCAATGAGTTGTTCCGCCTGCTTGAGAGCGGCGTCAAAGCTCTCGTCCACGTCCTTGCCTGACAGGTTCACATCCGTCAGCAGGTTGCCGACCACCGTCCACATAACGTCCATTTCGGGGATGTTGGGCATGGGCACGGCAATCTCCGCTGTGGTGCGCATGGCCTGCACCAGTTCGTCCTCGGCTACCCGTGCATCCTCATAGCAAAGGGCGTTGGCGGGGGCACAGCCGCTGGCCAGGGCTAAATCGATACCTACGGAGGGAGCGGTCAGAGCGGACAAAAGGGTTTTCACCGCTTCCGTCTTCTTCTCTGCGGCAAACTTCAGCACATGGATGCCCTGCACCCCGGAGTAGGGGGCCAGGGCCTTCCCCGTGGCGTTGACCGTCGGCATGGGGGCTATGCCCAGATGGATTTCGGCGGCGCGGGCAGAGGGCACCATCCAGGGGCCGCCGATGGTGGCGTCCGCCTTCCCCTCCAAAAACAGGGTGTTCACCGTGTTGTACTCCGTCTCCCCGGGCATGAGGGATACAAACTTACTGTGATAGATAAGAGCGTCCTTCACTGCCTCCTTGTCGGGGAAGGGGAGGCCGCTTTCGTCGATGATGGCGCCCCCGAAGCCGTGAATCCAGGCGGCGGAGTAGTAAGCGGTGCTGTGCTGTTCCACAAAGCCGTAGCGGCCCCGGCCGGTGTTGTTCTTCATATAGGCAAGCAGCTCGTCGGTGGTGGCGGGCACCTCTTCATCCTGCATATACCGGCGGTTGTACATGAACAGCAGGGTCTCAAAGTACAGGGGAAGCTGGTAGAGGGTATCCTTGTAAGCGGCGGCGGACAGGGTCATGGGCAGGTAGCTGTCCAGGGCCCCTTCCTCCATCAAGGGGGAGATGGGGGCAAGAATACCCATTTCCGCAAAGACCCCGATTTTATCGTGGGCGAAGATAAACAGATCCGGAGCGGCGGAGGGGTCGTTGCCCACCAGCTTTAAGGAGTCCGTCAGGCTGGTCTTCTTCTCAAAAACAATCTCCAGCTCCGGGACGGCCGTCTGCAGATACTGCTCCAGGGCCTCGATGACGGCGGCTTCCTTATCGTGCCAGATAACCAGCTTGTTCGCTTCCGCCGGATCTAAGGCCGCCTCATCATTAGAACAGGCGCTAAAAAGGGGAAGCAGCAAAATTAGGCACATAAAAAGGGCAAAAACTCGTTTCATGAACGTGACTCCTTCAAAAAAGATTGGAAAAACAGGAAAAAAC
>CAZPCH010000360.1:0-1685 GCA_964585055.1 uncultured Christensenella sp.
TCTGAGGAGGGGGGTGGATTGTGACTGAGACGATTGTCGAAGTCACAAGACGGGGAGGAGAGAAAACAAAGCCTTAAGTTAATGACATTGCCCAATAAGGGGAGCCATGCGGGGTAAAGGGGCTTGCATGCCTAAAAGCTAAGGGAAACAAAAGTTTCTTATTGCAAAATCCTCCCCTTGGTGAACAAGGGGAGGATTTTCGTATACGGTCAATGGGCGTACAGCAGGCCGATGAGGCGGTTGGCAAGGCCGCTGGGAAGCAGGCGCATAAGAACGCCCGCACATTTATACCCGAAGCCGGGGATATAAAAGGGCTTGACCCGCTTTTTTAGCCCGCAGCGCACCATAAGGGCGGCAACGGCTTGGGGGGAGCCCCCCTTCTGCTCGTCCGCCTCCATTTTCCCTACGGAGCGGCGGATGACCCCGCCGTACACCTCATCCCCCGCCTCCACCTTGTCTCTGGCGGCGGTAAAGCCCGTGGCCGTGTCCCCGGGGAGAACGGCGCACAGGGTGATGCCGAAGGGCCGCAATTCATTGGCCATGGACATGGTGTAGGAATTGAGGGCGGCCTTGGAGCAGGCGTACCAGGTCTGGAAGGGAATGGGCACCAGCCCCGCCACGGAGCCGGTCAGCACCATTCTGCCGCCTCCTTGGGCACGCATGGGGGGAATGGCGGCGTTGACCATGTTGGCTGTGCCCAGCAGATTCACCCGAAGCTGCCGCTCCGCCTTCTCCATGGGGGTAAACTCACCCGCCCCCGAAATGCCGTAGCCGGCGCAGTGGAGGAGAATGTCCAGCCGCCCCTCTTTGGCAAGGAGGGCGTTTACGGCGGCCTTGCACCCTTCCTCATCGCACACGTCGCAGGACAGGTGATAGGGGGAATCCTTTTGGGTTCTGCTGAGGGTGTAGACAACACAGCCCTTTTCCCTAAGGAGATTTGCAGCGGCCAGACCGATGCCCGAGGTGCCGCCGGTGACCAAGACCACCTTTTTGGGCGTTTTTTCCATGGGCTACCTCTCTAAAAAGCGGGGCAGGGACAAAACCTCCTGCAAGATGTCCGCCGCCTCCGTAAGAAGATCCTCCGTTAGCGTGGCCATAAGGCTGGTGCGGAGCATGCACCCGTCTGCAGGAGCCGCAGGGGGCAGCACCGTGTTGACAAAGAGCCCCCGGCGGTACAGCTCCATGGCAATCTCCATGGTGCGCTGAGGCATGTAGGTGAAGATGGGGACAATGGGGGAGACGCTCTCCCGAATGGCCATGCCCCGCTCCTTCAGGGCGGAGCGGAAGAAGTTGGAAAGATACTGCAGGTGCTCCACCCGCTCAGGCTCCTGCTCCAGCACCTCCAAGGCGGCCGCGGCGGCGGCGCAGGAGGCGGGGGGTACGGAGGCGGAGAAGATAAAGGGGCGGGAGTTGTGGCGCAGATAGTCCACCACACGGCTTTTGCCCGCCATATAGCCTCCCAGAGAGGCCAGGGACTTGGAGAAGGTGCCCATGTACACGTCCACTTCCTCTTCCAAGCCAAAGTAGCTGGGGGTGCCCCGTCCGCCTTCGCCGATGGTGCCAAGGCCGTGGGCATCGTCCACCATGACCCGTGCCCCGTAGGCTTTGGCAAGGCGGACGATGTTGGGCAAATCCGCCAGATCTCCGCTCATGGAAAACAGACCGTCGGTGACAATGAGAGCCCC
>CAZPCH010000361.1:0-1673 GCA_964585055.1 uncultured Christensenella sp.
TTGTGCGCAAAAAGCGGCTTGCCTGAAGCCCCGATTTTTTATGGGGATATTGAGAAACAGCGCCGAATGTGGTATGCTGAAGGCATGAAATCCAAGCGCACCATTTTTACGGCTCTTTGCCTGCTCTGCCTGCTTCTGTGCCCCCTGTTTTCTCGGGGAGAAGAGGCGTATATTCCCATTTCCACCCGTCAGGAGCTGGAGGCCATAGCCCAAAATCCCGACGGAAAGTATCGTCTGGAGGCGGACATCGATTTGGGCGGCGCCCCTTGGACGCCCATTGCCTTTTCCGGGGAACTGGACGGAGGCGGCCACACCCTTTTGAATCTGTATGTGGACACCGTGGGCACCGACCGCCGCACCACCATTGACGGCAACCGCAAAAAATACGACACGGTCTTTGCCGCCCTTTTCTCCGTAGCGGAGAATGCCTTTATCCACGATCTCACCCTGCTAAACGCCAAAACCGTCCTCACCACGGGGGAAAACTGCTTCATCGCCGCCCTCTGCGGCTATGCGGAAGCGTGCACCTTTGAAAACGTCGCCGTCTCCTGCCGCAACACTTTGAACTGCGCCTCCGTCAACGAGGGCGTAGGCGGGCTTATGGGCTTTTGCTACGAAAGCACGGTGACCGCCTGCACGGTCAACGCCGAGCTGGTCTTTACGGACACCAATCGGGAGATAGACTGCGAGTCCTTTTTGGGCGGCATCTATGCCGGAGGCTGCGGACGAATCTTCGACTCCTCCGTCACCCTGCGGGGCTACGCCTCCATTTACGGCTATGCTCACAGCGGCGGCTTTGTGGGCATGTGCAAGCTGTTGTCCACCGATTTTAGCCCCCGCCTTCGGAACTGCACCTCCGACACCGTCATTACCTTCTTTGAGTGCGCCCCCGCCCGCCGTGCCTACTGCGACCCCTATATTGGGGAGGACTGCGGCAAAAACTGCTACATGTCGGGGAATACCACGGTGCAGTTTGAGGGGCGGGAGGTACAGCAGTGCGATGTCCCCCTCCTTCCCGAAATGTGCGCCGACCCCGTGTACAGGGAGGAGGAGACCCTCTATTCCTGCGTAGCCATGGGGTACACCACCTACGCCTGCACCGCCTGCGGCTACAGCTACACCGATGCCTATCATCTCCCCGACCACCGCTATGAGGCCGTAATCACTGCCCCCACCTGCACGGAGGAGGGATACACCACCTACACCTGCCCCGGCTGTATGGACAGCTATGTAAGGGACCAGGTTCCCCCCGCCCACACCCCGGGTGCATGGGAAACGGAGATCCCCGCCCAAGAAGGCTTAAGGGGGAAGGAGGTCATTAAGTGCCTTGTCTGCGGAGAAATTCTGGAGGAGCGCACTTTGGAGCCTCTGCCCACACAGCCCCCCGCCTCCCCCGCTCCCACCGCTGTTCCCGAAGAGGAAGCTCCCCAAAAGAAAAGCTGGTGGGAAACCCTTGTCTATTATCTTTTCTTCGGCTGGCTTTTTCAGTAAAGCCGATTCCCGCATGTAAATAATCATATCAGGAGGAATAAAAGTATGCAGCAAAGGTACATTCGTCAACTGTTTAAGGACACGGACTATGTCCGCACCGGCGGTTCCCCCGAGGAACTCAAGTGCGCCGAGTATCTGCTGGAGCAGTGCCGCCTCATGGGCGCAGAGGGTCACATTGAGAC
>CAZPCH010000362.1:0-1673 GCA_964585055.1 uncultured Christensenella sp.
TCAATGCCCCTTTCCCAGAAGCTTTCCCGTGTTCACCTGCGCTTTTGAGCTGGTGCTCATGACCTTGTCCCGCTACTTTGTCTTCTTCACCCACAGGAGAAACGTCCGTGGGGGCGTGCGCACCATGATTATCGGGGCGGGGGAAGCGGGGGCGGCGGTTTTGCAGGAGATGCAGAACAGCGCCTTTTCCAAGAACAACGTGGTCTGCCTCATTGATGACGACGTGACGAAGCAGGGGCAGTACCTGCGGGGGGTCAAGGTGGTAGGCGGACGGGAGAAGATTGCCGAGGCCGCCAAAGAATATAAGGTAGACGAGATTCTTTTCTGCATTCCCCGTGTGGGTTCCAGAGAGAAGGGGGAGATTTTGACCCTGTGCCAGCAGACGGGGTGCCGCTTGCGCACCTTGCCCGCCCTTTCACAGATTGTCAACGGAGAGGTGACTTTGCAGAGCATCCGCAACGTGGAGATTGAGGACTTGCTGGGACGGGAGACTGTGCAGGTGAATCTGGAGCAGATTGACGCCTTTTTGCAGGGGAAAACCGTGCTGGTCACCGGGGGCGGCGGCTCCATCGGCAGTGAATTGTGCCGTCAGATTGCCCGCCACGGAGCGAAAAAGCTGATTATCTTTGATATTTACGAGAACAACGCCTACGCCATACAGCAGGAACTGCGGCAGACGTGGCCGAAGCTGGAGGTGGAGACTCTCATCGGCTCCGTGCGGGACGGGGATCGGGTGAACATGGTGCTGGAAAGCTGCCGCCCCCAGGTAGTGTACCATGCGGCCGCCCACAAGCACGTGCCACTCATGGAGGATTCCCCCAACGAGGCGGTGAAAAACAACATTTTCGGCACCTACAACGTGGCCAAGGGGGCGGGGGAGCACGGGGTGGAGACCTTTGTGCTTATTTCCACGGACAAGGCGGTGAACCCGACCAACGTTATGGGCGCCAGCAAGCGGGTGTGCGAAATGGTGGTGCAGGCCATGCAGAAGCGGTACAAGACCCGCTATGCGGCGGTGCGCTTTGGCAACGTGCTGGGGAGCAACGGCAGCGTCATTCCGCTCTTTCGGGAGCAGATTGCAAAGGGCGGCCCGGTGACAGTTACGGACAAGCGGGTCATACGCTTCTTTATGACCATTCCCGAGGCGGTGTCCCTGGTGCTTTTGGCCGGGTCGGACGCCAAGGGCGGGGAGATTTTCATTCTGGACATGGGGGAGCCGGTGAAGATTGACGACTTGGCTCGGAACATGATTCGCCTCAGCGGCCTGGAGCCTGATGAGGACATTGAGATTGTGTACACGGGCCTAAGGCCGGGAGAAAAGCTCTATGAGGAGCTGCTTATGGAGGAAGAGGGGCTCAGAAGCACGGGAAATCCGCTGATTTTCGTAGGGCGTCCCATGGACATTCAGCCTGAGGCGCTGGAAAAACAGCTTTCCGCCTTGAAAGAGGCCAGTGCCTGCAACAGCGAAGAGATACGGACACTGCTAGAGCAGACGGTGCCCACCTATCACCCTGAAGGATAAGAAGCCCGGCGGGAAGATTTTACAACTATTTGACAAGGGAGCCCTGTAACCGGGGCTCTCTTTTTGCTATGATAAAGGAAAAGGAAAAAGAGGAGAGAACTATGGCGAAAATTTTTGTGGTGGAGGACGATGAGGCCATCAACCGCCTGCT
>CAZPCH010000363.1:0-1663 GCA_964585055.1 uncultured Christensenella sp.
TTCCAGATTGGAAAGGTGTACCGTGGAGAGCGGGCGCAGCGGGGCCGCTTCCGTGAATTCTATCAGGCGGATATCGACGTCATCGGCGACGGCCAGTTGGATATCCTCAACGAGGCGGAGATTCCCTCCGTCATCTACCGCACCTTCACGGCCCTGGGACTGAGGGATTTTACCATTCGGGTGAACAACCGAAAGATTCTCAACGGCTTCTACGCCATGCTGGGGCTCTCGGAAAAATCCGGGGACATTATGCGTACGGCGGATAAGCTGGAAAAAATCGGAGCGGAAAAGGTCTCTGCCATTCTCACCGGTGATCTGGAATTAAGTTATGAGCAGGCCCAGTCCAGTTTAGACTTCATGGCCATTCAGGGCAGCAACCAAGAGGTGCTGGAGCGGCTCTCTGCCTACAAGGGGCAGAATGAGCTCTTTGATTTGGGTCTTGATGAGCTTACCGCCGTGGTGCGGTATCTTTCCGCCTTCGGTGTGCCGCAGGAGAATTTCTCCGTGGATTTGACCATTGCCAGAGGCTTGGACTACTACACCGGCACGGTATACGAAACCGTTATGAACAAGCATCCTGAGATTGGCTCCATCTGCTCCGGCGGACGGTATGACAATCTGGCCGAATACTATACGGACAAAAAACTCCCCGGCGTGGGCATTTCCATCGGCGTTACCCGCCTGTTCTATGTGCTGCAGGAGCAGAAAATGCTCAACGACAGCATGACCACCGCCCCGGCGGACGTGCTGATTCTGCCCATGAGCGATGACCTTGCCGCCGCCATAAAAACGGCTACCGCTTTGCGGGAAGCGGGCATCCGCACCCAGCTTTACACGGAGAAGAAGAAGTTTAAGGCCCGCATAAGCTATGCGGACAAGCTCTCCATCCCCTATGTGCTGTTTTTGGGCGAGGACGAGATTGCCGCAAATGTGGTCACCTGCAAGGACATGGGTACAGGCGAGCAGAAGACCCTGCCTCTTTCGGAGCTTATCCCCCTGCTCAAGGAGGGCTTGGCGAAAAAGAACGGCGGCGCTTTGATACAGGAATAATTAAATTCAAAATACAGGAGACAGAATCATGACACAATCCAGAACCCACACCTGCGGGGAACTGCGTCTTGAAGATGCAGGCAAGCAGGTCACTTTGGCCGGCTTTATGGAGAACGTACGGGAGGTAGGCGGCAGCCTTGCCTTCGTAGTACTTCGAGACTTTTACGGCACTACCCAGTTGGTAGTGGAGAACGAAGAACTGTTGGGGCTCATTAAGAGCCTGAACAAGGAGAGCACCCTGCAGGTTACCGGCGTGGTGCGGGAACGCTCCAGTAAGAACCCCAAGCTCCCCACAGGAGACATCGAAGTGGTGCCCAGCGAAATTAAGGTGCTGGGACGCTGCCGCTACAACGAGCTGCCCTTTGAAATCAACCGCAGCCGGGAAGCCGATGAAACCAAGCGTTTGAAGTATCGCTATCTGGATCTGCGCAACCCGGAGGTAAAGGGCAATATCCTTCTGCGCTGTCAGGTCGTGGCCGCTCTGCGCAAGGCCATGCTGGATCACGGCTTCTTGGAGATTACCACCCCCATTCTCACCGCTTCCTCCCCCGAAGGCGCACGGGACTATCTGGTGCCCGCCCGCAAGCATCCCGGCAAGTTCTATGCCCTGCCT
>CAZPCH010000364.1:0-1661 GCA_964585055.1 uncultured Christensenella sp.
ATACACACGTCCGTACTTCATTGCAATTGTCCTCCTTAAGTATTTAATTCAGTATACCGCTATTTTCCAGCGCTGACAAGGTGGGAGCGCAAAGTATAGGATTTCCGGCGGCCTTCATGGCGTTGGCGGCGTCCTTTAGGCCGCTGCCCGTGTTCATGACGGCTACGGTTTCTCCTGCTTTAATGAGGTTCCGTTCTCTGGCGGCCTTCACCCCAGCCGTGGCCGTGACTCCTGCAGGCTCCCCGAAGACGCCCTCCGTCCTACCCAGAAGCCGCATGGCCGAGAGGATGTCCTCGTCGGATACGGAAATCCAGGCACCGTTGGAGGCGTAAACAGCCCGCTGGGCCTTCTTGGGATTTCGGGGCACACCCACGGAGATGGAATCCGCCAAAGTGTTCTCTTCCGTGGGCACCAGCACACGGGTTTCGGTTTTGTCCGCATCCACAAAGGGACTGCAGCCTGTGGACTGCACCCCCAGAATGCGGGGAATGCGGTCGATGAGCCCCAGCTCGTACAAATCTTTAAAGCCCGTGTACACCCCGCCGATGGTGCACCCGTCCCCAACGGAACAGGCCACCCAGTCGGGCACGTGAAAGTCAAGCTGTTCGGCAATCTCCATGGCCACGGTCTTCTTTCCCTCGCTCATGACGGGGTTGATGCCGGCGTTGCGGTTGTACCAGCCGTACTTCTCAATGGCGGCGCGGCTGAGCTCAAAGGTTTGCTCATAGTCCCCGTCCACCACCACCAGCCGGGCACCGAAGATCATAAGCTGGGCAATCTTTCCCTGAGGCGCCCGTTTGGGTACGAAGATGACCGCCTTAAGCCCCATTCTGGCGGCACTGCCGGCGCAGGAGGAGGCGGCGTTCCCCGTGGAGGAACAGGAGATGGTGTCATAGCCCAGCTCCAGCGCCTTGGCTACGGCCACCCCGGAGGCACGGTCCTTTAAGGAGCCCGTGGGGTTGATGCCGTCGTCCTTAATGTACAAGGCGCCCAGTTCCAGCTCGTCCCCCAGCCGCAAGCTCTTATAGAGGGGAGACCAGCCTATACGCAAAAACCGGGACACATCCGTAGTATCCGCAATGGGCATAAGGGCCCTGTAGCGCCACATGGAAAAGTCCCGGCAGGCGGCCAGGGTCTCCCGTGTGAGAGACCCTTTCACCGCATTGTAATCATATACTATGTCCAGGATACCCTTTTCTCCGCAGGCGGGGCAGGTGTACAGCTCCGGCCCGAAGGGGTATTCCCTGCCGCACAGGGTGCAGCGATAGCCATGAATCCGCTTCATTTCTTACAGATTCTCCAGCACGCCCGTGGCGGCATTGAATTGGTTGATGAGTTCGTCCAGCTGTGCGGCCTGCTCGTGCATATCCGTCCAGTAATGCTCGTCGTACCACTGCTGGTTGATTTCCTCGTAGGTCTTGCCCTGCTGCTCCACCCAAGTGTAGTACTTCAGGTTGTGGATGCGCTTACGGTCCTCGTAGGTGAGCTCCTGCATGGCGTCGGTGCGGATGGAACGGAGGTGTCCTGCAAAGTCGGCGGCGGCGGCTACCTTGGAGTAGGCTCCCTGCTGCTCGTTGAGCTCGTCGATGCGGCTCTGGTACATGATGGCGGAGTCGGTACAGACCGTGGCCAGCACGTCATGCTAGGTGAGCTCGTAGTAC
>CAZPCH010000365.1:0-1659 GCA_964585055.1 uncultured Christensenella sp.
TGAGGGAGAGAATCCAGGCGGTGACGGTGGTGCCGATGTTGCTGCCCATGATGACACCCACGGCCTGGTTCAGAGTCATGATGCCGGAGTTGACGAAGCCCACCACCATGACGGTGGTGGCGGAGCTGGACTGGATCACCGCGGTGACACCCAGGCCCAGCAGGAAGCCCTTGAAGACATTGGAGCTCATCTTGGCAAGCAAAGTCTGGAGCTTGCCGCCGGCCTGGCGCTCCAGGGCCTTGCCCATGGTGTCCATGCCGAAGAGGAACAGCGCAAGACCACCCAGCAGGGTGATGATGTTAAAAATGTAAGTTGTCATATATGCTCTCCTTTTGGGATTTTTCTTTTTGAATACGAACCCATTATAAAGGAGCGCCTGCGTAAAAACCATGGAATCCAGGTATAGCCTTTGTAAAATCTACGTAAAATAAAAGCCGCCCCTTATTGTAAGGGGCGGGCTGATTACTGGATCTGACTGCCGCAGTGGCGGCAATACTCGGCATTTCCGGGCAGTGGCGGATGGAGGGGGAGAAGCCCCTTGCAGTGGGGGCAGCGGGTCTTCAGCAGGATGAAAAAGAGATCGGCAAACAGGGCCAGCAGCACAAAGCCCTCCCAGAACCACCATTTGTGAACCTCGCAGATCAGAACAAGGGCCAGCAGGGCAATCAGGGCACCCCAGGAAACCCAGCGATAAGCTGTCAATTTGGCCATACCATTTCCTCCAGACATGACACGAAGATGTTTTGCTGTTTGGAGTCATTATAAGCCAATTTCCGAGGAAATTCCATGGAATCCAGGTATAGCTTCTGTAAAATCTGCGTAAAAGAGGCGGCGGGCGGGGCATCGTGGGCGCCGCCCCCTACGGCCATAACCTTATCTAGTATCTCGTATCTTTTACCTTCCCAGGGCCCTTCGGGAAGGGCGGGTCAAGACACCGCCCCCACGGCGTGGGTTTACGCAAAAACTGTCAACTTCTATCTCGTATCTTCGATTTCAGGGGAAGGTCACCGTCACCCGGGTGCCTTTTCCCGGGGCGCTTTCCAGGGAGAGGCTGGCGTTGTGGTAGGCGGCGGCGTGTTTGACGATGGAAAGCCCCAGACCTGTGCCGCCGGAGGCCTTGGAGTGGCTCTTGTCCACCCGGTAGAACCGCTCGAAGACCCGATCCTGGTGCTCCGGGGGGATGCCGATACCGGTATCGCTGACGGTAAGGCGTTTTTCTCCCAGGGAGATTTCCACCTGGCCGCCGGGGACATTGTATTTGATGGCGTTGTCGCAGAGATTGTAGACAATCTCATACAGGAGCCGGCGCACACCGGTGATGGCCTGGGCCTGGCCCGAAAGGGTCAGGCTGACTCCCTTGCTTTCCGCTACGGGGGCGAGGACAGCTATGACTTCCCGGCTCAGCTCCAGAAGATCCACCGGCTCCATGGGCATGGCCACCCCCTCATCCAGCTGAGAAAGGCGGATGATGTCCTCAATGAGGCTCACCAGCCGGGCAGCCTCCTGGTGGATGCGGCCCAGGAACCGGGGCTGGTCCTCGGGCTTTACCAGCCCGCTTTCCAGCAGCTCGGCGCTGCCAATGATGCCCTGCAGGGGGGTCTTCAGCTCGTGGGAGACGTTGGCGGAGAATTCCCGCCGGAGCTGCTCGGCATTGCTGCG
>CAZPCH010000366.1:0-1652 GCA_964585055.1 uncultured Christensenella sp.
CTCAATGTCCGCAGGATGTCGAAGGGACTGCCTGCGGCGGTATCGGCGCATTTGCACCGTCCATGGTTGAGATTGGTGCCGCACTGAGGACAAAGGCCCTTGCAGTCGGGACTGCACAAGCTAATCAGGGGCATCTGCAAAAGCAGATTGTCCAGATACGCATCCCGCAGTTCCAAGGTGTCCCCCTCGTAGAAGTAGCACTCCTCGTCCTCCCCTGCCATGGCAGGACGGACGAAGCGCTCTTCAAAGGAGAAGGCGAAGGGTTCTTTTACCGGCTCATTGCAGCGGGCGCACCGGGAAAGAAACACCACCGACCCCTGACCGGTCACGGTAAACCCGCTTCCGTCTCCGGATACGGTGCCCTGGGCTTTGGCCGCTCCCTCAAAGCAGAGCTGCCTGCCGCCGTAGGTAATCTCACCCAGTTCTTCTTCCAGCGAGAAAGGAAAAACCTCTCCCAGCCGTTTTGCTGCTTCATGAATAGATACTTCCATAACGGTACCTCTAAAATCAACCATCAGTTATTTTACTTGTTCCGGCCATTTTTGTCAACCGGATTGTGACATACTTTTTTCATTTTTTGCCTGTTTTTTTATATATTGTGCCTTTTGCCCCCTTTAAGGCCGGGTTTTCCCGCCTCTTTTGAGAAAAGGCCTTCCCGGAAGGCGGCTGTTTTCCGCTCCCCTTTGGGCTCCGCTCCCGTTGGGGCAGCGCTTCAGGCACCAGCGCCTTTGCCCCCCGTCCGATCAAATCCTCCCGTCCCCGCAGGCGCAGTGCCTTGCGGACGGTCTCCCGATTGCCCGGAACCCAGTACTGCATGAGGGCCCGCTGCATCTTCTTCTCCTCCCCTCGGGGGATGTGTACAGGCTCCATGGTTCTGGGGTCCAGCCCGGTGTAGTACATGCAGGTGGACAAGGTGCCCGGTGTGGGATAAAAGTCCTGCACCTGCTCGGGGCGATGTCCCGTCTTCTTAATGTACTCCGCCAGCTCAATGGCATCGTCCAAGGTACAGCCCGGGTGGGAGCTGATAAAGTAAGGCACCAGATACTGCTGTTTCCCCTCCCGTCGGTTCATGTCCTCGTAGCGTTTGACAAAGGTCTCATACACCCGATGGGGAGGCTTGTTCATATAATACAGCACCCGGTCGCTGACATGCTCCGGCGCCACCTTCAGCTGTCCCGACACATGGTGGGCGGTCAGTTCCTTTAAAAAGTCCGTCTTCTTATCGTAGAGCAAATAGTCAAAGCGCACTCCCGAGCGGACAAAGACCTTCTTGACTCCCGGCACCTCACGGAGCTTTTTCAGCAGGGACACATAGTCGCTTTCATCCGCCTTCATGTTGGGGCAGGGGCTGTAGCCGATGCACTGGCGGTCGGGGCAGACCCCGCACTTCTCCTGCTTTGAGCAGGCTGGCTGACGGAAGTTGGCCGTAGGGCCGCCGACATCGTGAATATATCCCTTAAAGCCCCCCATGGCGGTAAGCTGTTTGGCTTCCTTTAATAAAGACCCGTGGCTTCTGGACTGCACCACCCGCCCCTGATGGAAGGTCAGAGCGCAGAAACTGCAGGCGCCGAAGCACCCGCGGCAGCTGGTCAAAGAGAACTCCACCTCCTGCAAAGCGGGAATCGGCTCTTTATACATGGGGTGAGGCTTGC
>CAZPCH010000367.1:0-1652 GCA_964585055.1 uncultured Christensenella sp.
GTTCTCGCCTCACGGCTCGGTCAGGGCGCAGCTCTCAGGCTCCACCGGAGCCTGATTCACTACTGCGCCCGTTCTTCATCCTTCTGCCCCTGCCAAACAAAAAAGCCGCCATACGGCGGCTGTTTGGCAGGGGCAGAAGGACTCGAACCCTCAAGAACGGTTTTGGAGACCGCTATGTTACCATTACATCATGCCCCTATGGCGGGTGGAAACCTGCATGGATTATTGTACCAAATGCAGACGGAAAATGCAAGCATTTTCTTTATCCCGCGAAAAATATGTTTTACACGAATCGGCTCAGGTACCGATGGAGGTTCCAATAAGCAATCTTCCCCGTTTCCTCCTCCGAAAAACCTGCCCGCCGCAGTTCCTGACAGAGCCTTGGATAGCCGCTGCTGTCGGGGATTTCCGGGGGATAGGCGGTCATGCCGTCAAAGTCGGAGCCGAAGCAGCAGCAGTCAATGCCCCCCACGCTGACGATATGCATGATGTGGCGGACGATGTCCTTCAGTCCCGCTCTCCCCCGCTCCACCAGCTGGGGGGAGTAAAAGTTCACCCCGATGACCCCGCCCTGAAGGGCAATCTCCCGAATCAGATGGTCGGGCAGGGAGCGGGGGCTGGGCAGCACGGCACGGGCATTGGAGTGGGAGGCGAAGATGGGAGCATCGGACAGGGACAGGGCGTCCAGAATCCCCGCATCGGACAAATGGCTCACATCCATGGCCACCCCCACACGGTTCATTTCCCGCAGCATTTCCTTTCCCAAGGCCGTAAGCCCCTTTTGGCGTCTGGCCATGGCGGCGCCCCCCAGCTCGTTGTTTTCGTTCCAGGTAAAGGTCATGGCACCCACCCCCAGCCGCTTGAAAATCCGCAGCATGGACAGGCTCCCCTCGCAGGGCTCCCCGCCCTCCATGGTCAAAAGTGCGGCGATTTTCCCCGAGGCGGGGTCAAAGTCCCTGGTAAAGGGCACCAGTTTTGGATTCTCCTCCAGCATCCTATAGAAGCAGTCGATCATGGTCAGGCACTGCTGGGCAGGGGAGGTTTTCAGCTTATCGTCATACCAGCAGGCAAAGAGCTGCAGCGCCACGCCTCCTGCCTCCATGGCGGGCAGGTGCATGCACTGGTTGCGGGTGCGGCTTTGCAGATGGTAGCCGTATTCCATGGCGCCGTATAGAAAATCGCAGTGTGCATCGGCAATATAGTACACGAAAAGCCTCCTTGTAAAAAGGGAGCCGCCCCACTGGGCAACGGCTCCCTGCGTTTCATTCTTGCTTACTTGGCCACGTCCACCGTACGGGTTTCCCGAATGACGTTGACCTTAATCTGGCCGGGGTATTCCATCTCGTTCTCAATGCGCTTGGCCACATCCCGAGCCAGCATGACGGTGTCGGCGTCGCTGATCTTTTCGGGCTTGACGATAATGCGCACCTCACGGCCGGCCTGAATGGCATAGGAATTATCTACGCCGTCAAAGGAGTTGGCAATCTCCTCCAGCTTTTCAAGGCGCTTGATGTAGTTCTCCAGGGTCTCACGGCGGGCACCGGGGCGGGCGGCAGAGATGGCGTCGGCGGCCTGTACCAGCACGGCTTCAATGGTCTGGGGCTCCACATCGTTGTGGTGGGCCTGAATGGCGTGGATAATCTGGTTGTTCT
>CAZPCH010000368.1:0-1639 GCA_964585055.1 uncultured Christensenella sp.
TGTTCAGAACATGAAGCTGCCCGCCGCTCTGAACGCCATGAACATCATGAACTGCGAAGAGGGCAGCGAGAAGGGCCGTGTTATCTCCATCATCGCCGTGGCCACCTCCTCCTTCGTGACCACCTTCATCGTCTTCTGCGGCATGGCCTTCTTGGGGCCCATCATCACCCCCTTGCTTTCCAACGAAGCCGTGAAGCCCGCCTTCGACAACATGTTCCCCGCTCTGGTCGGCCCCTTGGTAATCCCCATGATTCTCAAGAACTGGAAGTCCGCCACTGTCCCCGTGGTGCTGGCCATCGTCTTCGCCATCCTGCTGGGCAGCAGCTTCTCCACCTATTCTTCCATCATCATGGTGGTGGTTATCGCCCTGTCCATCGGCGCCGCTTACCTCAGCTACCGCAAGAAGAACGCCGCCCCCAAGGCCGAGAAGTAATTCAAGAAAACCCTTTCATGTACGAAAACCCATATCCCTCAACCGCAAATGCCTCGGAATGCTTCCGGGGCATTTGCATTTTGCATCTTTAGGGAGAATTTTCGCTTTGCCACTTCCCTTTTTGGGCAGAGACTGGTATAATATTTGGGTTTAGATGTATACGAAAGACAGGAGACAGACTATGGATTTTAAACAGCAGATTGCCGGGGCTCTGAGCCCCTTGTGCGGCATGGAAGCTCAGGAGCTGGAAGGGTTTCTGGAAGTACCCAAGAACACGGACATGGGGGACTACGCTTTCCCCTGCTTCCGCCTTTCCAAAACCCTGCGCAAGGCCCCTCCTCTCATTGCCAAGGAGCTGGAGGAGAAGCTGACTTTGCCTGCCGGGGTGACCAAGTGTCAGGCCGCAGGAGGCTATCTGAACTTTTTTGTAGATAAGAGCCAAGAATCCGCCGAAGTGCTTTTGAAGGTGCTGGAGCAGGGCGCCGCATACGGCGGCAGTGAGCAGGGGCAGCACCGCCATGTGGTGCTGGATTATTCCTCCATCAACATCGCCAAGCCCTTCTCCTTTCACCATTTGCCCACCACCGCCATCGGCAACGCTTTGTATCGGATTTATAAGCATCTGGGCTATGACCCCGTGGGCATCAACCATTTGGGGGACTGGGGCACTCAGTTCGGCAAGATGATTGTGGCCTACAAGAAGTGGGGCACCAAGCCCGTGGAGGAGTACGCCATTCGGGAGCTGGTGGACTTGTATGTCCGCTATCACAAGGAGGCGGAAGTCCACAAGGAGATGGACGACGAAGCCCGTGCCTGGTTCCATAAGATTGAGACCGGGGATCCCGAGGCCGTTCATCTGTGGGAGAGCATGAAGAACGCCACCGTCAAGGAGGTCAGCAAGACCTACGAGCGGCTGGGGATTCACTTTGACAGCTGGGCCGGGGAAGCCTTCTATGAGGATAAGATGCAGCCCGTCATCGACGAACTGCGGGAAAAGGGCATCAGCAAGGTGGACAACGGCGCCACCATCGTGGACTTGTCCCAGTGGAATATGCCCCCTTGCCTGATTTTGAAGTCTGACGGCAGCACCATTTACGCCACCCGGGACTTGGCCGCCGCCTGCTACCGCAAGGACACCTATGACTTTGACAAGATGCTCTATGTGGTGGCTTACCAGCAGGATCTGCACTTCAAGCAGATTTTCAA
>CAZPCH010000369.1:0-1635 GCA_964585055.1 uncultured Christensenella sp.
GTTTGCAGTTGCCGATTTCGTAATTTTCTCAAATTACTGTCTTATCAGCACACAGTATAGTGCGGATGCTTTTCGCTTTTTGACCGCTTAGCCCCGTTCGAGGCTTTCGGTGTGCGGGTTAATAGATTTCTTCCGTGGCGATGATGTTGGCGCCGGTGTTGCACACGTTTTCGATGACCTCATCGCCGATGTGCACGGGGCGGACGACCACCGTCTTTTTCAGGGCTTCCAGAACCTCGAAGATCTTGGCTTTTTCCACCGGGCGGCTGGTCTTTACGCACAGGGGCTCCTCAGTGCCGTAAATGCGGCAAAGGGCTGTGACCATACGGGTAGGGTTGGTAATCTCCGTTTGCGCATAGGCTTTTCCCCGGGCGCAGGTGTATCCCTGAATGTTGGTGACTTCCTTCCCGTCATACTCGGCGGTAATGCGGCAGCCCATGGGGCAGTTGATACAGGTCAATTCATACGTCATGCTTCCGGCACCTCGATTCTAACATGAATGGCTTGGGCTTCTGCCAGCTTAGAAAGCTTTTCCGGGTCGATTTTTACGTTGACCATTTCTCCTGGGGCCAGAATCATGGCCTTCTTGGAGTAAATCACCTCGTCGTCCACGGCTACCACTACCCGTGCATTCTTATATACGTTTCTGGGGCGGAACATGAAGTTCACGGGAGCCTTTACTTGACTGCCGACAAACTGAGGCACAATGCCGCCCACTCCGAAGCCCATGACCACAGGCACTTTTTTCTCCGCTTTGGGAAGGAGATTCTGCACATAGAGCCAAGCGTTGGCACCGGCCTTGGCGGCTTCCTCGGAAACAAAGTCCACCAAATCATGGACATGCAAAACGTTGCCGCAGGAGAAGATGCCGTCCACGGAGGTTTGCAGACTTTCATCCACTACGGCGCCGCTGGTGGTGGGAGCAATCTCCACCCCGGCCATGCCCGTAAGCTCGTTTTCGGGAATCAGACCCACGGACAGAAGCAGCGTGTCGCAGGGGAAATACTGCTCCGTGCCAGGGATGGGCTTTAGCTTCTCGTCCACTTTGGCTACGGTGACCCCCTCCAAGCGCTCTCTTCCGTGAATGTCCACCACCGTATGGCTCAGCAGCAGGGGGATGTTGAAATCATCCAGGCACTGGACGATGTTCCGCTTTAAGCCGCTGGAATAGGGCATCAGCTCCACGCAGGCGTGGACCTTGGCCCCCATAAAGGTCATGCGGCGTGCCATAATAAGGCCGATGTCTCCGGAGCCTAGAATGACCACTTCCTTGCCGGGCATAAAGCCCTTCAGGTTGGTAAACTTCTGGGCGGTGCCGGCGGTGTTGATGCCGGCGCACCGTTCCCCTGTAGTACCCAGGGAGCCTCTGGGGCGTTCCCGACAGCCCATGGCCAAAATAAGAGACTTGGCCTGAAAATGCTGAAGGCCGTTGTCTCTGGAAACGCAGGTCACCACCTTGTCCTTGGTGATGTGAATGACCATGGTATCGCACTGGAAGGGAATCTCATAGTCGATAACCTTGTCGATAAAGCGCTGGGCGTATTCGGGGCCGGTCAGCTCCTCCTTAAAGGTGTGCAGACCGAAGCCGTTGTGGATGCACTGCTTTAAAATGCCTCCCAGCTTCTCTTCCCGCTC
>CAZPCH010000370.1:0-1627 GCA_964585055.1 uncultured Christensenella sp.
GCTCCCCTTACCCAATAAGGGGAGCCATGCGTTAATAAGCTGCTTGCAAGGTTAAAAGCAAAAGCAAACATCGGCTCCTTTACAACGCCCGGCTCCCCTGTGTAAAGCAATGTCATTCACTTAAGAACCAAAGTGTACAAGAGACATTTTCTTTCCCTCAGTCAGGCTCCACTGCGTGTCACCTGACAGCTCGACAACAGTCCAGTGAACTGTTGCCGAGGTAGCTCAAGCCGAACCTATTGGTGAGGCTTGAGAGGTCGGGAGAGAAAACAAATCCTTAAGTTAATGCCATTGGAGCAAAAGAGGGGGACGGGGAAGGTCTGTATACGGAAAGTTCATGCATTGCCTGCATGGGCGGGGGTTCTGTGGACAAGTCCCCTTTTCCCCCACGGTTTCGGGGTTAGAAATGTGGATAACTCGGTGGACAATGTGGATGTTCTCACGTTTATTCACAATTGGGACATGGAATATGCGGTCGTATGCAGGGGACATAAAGGGAATGGAAGGGGATTTTCGGGAAGAAGGGGGCATGGGATAGTCTATGCAGGGAAAAAGGGCAAAAGACCCCCCTGCCAATCTTTGCGGAAAAACCACCTCCAATCGCTCTTTTCTCACTCTACAGCCCTCCGCCTTTCGGTGCTACAATCAGAGCATCAAAAGGAGGAAAGGCATATGGCTAAATACAAAGTATTACTTGTGGACGACAACACACAGTTCACCGATATGATGAAGGGCTGCCTGTCGGCTCAGGATCGCTTCAGCGAGGTGGACACCGCCTGCGACGGGCGGGAAGCGCTGGAAAAGCTGAAGGAAAAGCACTACGACGTTTTGACGCTGGACTTAATCATGCCCAACATGGACGGGCTGGCGGTGCTGGAGGCCCTCAGCGTCATGAGCCCCGGGGAAGCCCCTGTGCCCGTGGTCATCTCCGCTTTGCGGACCGAAGCTATGGTGCGCCGCTGCTGCGCCTTGGGGGCCAGGTACTTCATGGTCAAGCCGGTGGAGCCGGAAACTCTGGGCAAGCGGCTGGTGGAGATGCTGGACAACGAGCAGACCAAGGGAGCCGTGCTCCCCTACGCCCAGACCCCCAAGTCCTTTGACGAAAAGGTGACGGCGGTCTTTCTGGTGGCCGGGATCCCCGCCCACATCAAGGGCTACCACTATTTGCGGGAGGGCATCCGTCTGGTGTACAACGACCCCGACCTCATCAACCGCATTACCAAGGAGCTGTATCCCGGCATTGCCCGCCGCTTTGACACCTCCCCCAGCAAGGTGGAGCGGGCCATCCGCCACGCCATCGAGGTGGCCTGGACACGGGGGAAGATTGAGAATCTTAACTCCCTCTTCGGCTACAACATCTACGGCAAGAACGATAAGCCCACCAACGGCGAGTTCATTGCCCTGGTGGCGGACAAGCTCCTCATGGAGGAGCAAAGCCGCAAGGCCGTGTAGCCCCGCCCTCTTTGAGGGCCCTTCCCAGCGGAAAGGAGGAAACTTTCCTACTATATATACCCATTTTCCAAGCTTGCGGGGGACGCCCCATCCCCCGCAGGATGCCCCAACCTCATAATCCGCTCAAGAGCCGCTTTCGTCTTCGGACAAGGCGGCTTTTGAGCCCTTGGCTGTA
>CAZPCH010000371.1:0-1626 GCA_964585055.1 uncultured Christensenella sp.
GCAATTCGCCCCGACCCCGAAGGGGACAAAACCCACCGGTGATGGGTTTTGAGGGAATTGCAAAGCAATTCGCCCCGACCCCGAAGGGGACAAAACCCACCTGTGATGGGTTTTGAGGGAATTGCAAAGCAATTCGCCCCGACCCCGTAGGGGACAAAACCCACCTGTGATGGGTTTTGAGGGAATTGCGAAGCAATTCGCCCCGACCCCGAAGGGGACAAAACCCACCGGTGATGGGTTTTGAGGGGCTGGACTGCATAGCAGACTGAGGGGATAAGAAAAAGCCCCTTTTACGGGGCTTTTGTTTTGCCGGCAGTATTTACTTTTCTTCCTTCTCTTCAGCCTTTTCCTCGGCTTTCTTTTCGGGAGCGGCGGTGATAATCAGATTCCGCTTGGGATGGCGGCGGCGGTAGCTCTTGGCAATCAGCACAATCACCAGCACCGCAATGCCCACAGGCACCACCACAATGAGGATATAGGGCAGATTGGACACGAAGTCGATGCCGAAGCGGCGGAGCCCCTCTCCCAGATCCTGCCAGTTTTCGCTGAGGCGGCGGGAAATCTCCTCCCCTGCGGTCTCCGGGGTCACCTGGCTCTCCCGCTCCACTTCCTCCAGATTCAGGTACACGGTGGAGTAGTCAATCTGATCGTCATAGGTGCGCAGGCGGGACTCGTAGCTTTCAATCTCATACCGCACCTCGGACAGGCGGCTCTGGATGGTAATCAAATCTTCCACGCTCTCCGCCTTCTCCAGCAGGGCCAGGAGGGTGTCCTGCTCCGTGCGCAGTGCCTTCAGGTGGCTCTCCGTGTCCACATAGGACAAGGTCACATCGTCGGTATAGATGTTCCGATAGGTCACCGTGGCCGCTCCCTCCGTGCGGGAGATGAAAATCTCCAGCTTTTCGGCGGGAATGCGCAGGGTCATGTCTGCATACCGCAGACCGGTGCGGCGTTTAGTGCCCTGAGAGGAGGACTGGACATAGCCCCCAAGCTCCCCGACGATGGCGTTCAGGGTGGAGGTAAAGCCGTCAAAGTCCCGGGTCTCTACGGAAAGCTCGGCATTTTTGATAATCTTCCGTCCGATCACATTGCCCACAAGGCCCATGCTTCCGCTTCCGGCATCCATCTCTGCCTCTTCGGCGTCCATGGCGGCGGAGGTGTTCACCTCCTGAGGGGCGGATTCCATTTTCAAATCGGCAGAGACCACAGAATCGGCGGTTTTTGCTCCGCAGCCCGTCAGCAGGCACAAAACCAGCAGGGCGGAAAGCAGGGAGATGAGGGGTGTTTTTTTCATAAAGGGGTGTCCTCCTTTTGGTGTCTTTACCTATAATACCACGAAAGCGGGGAAGGGGTTGCAGGAAAATAGCGGGGAGAAAAAGTTTTTTTGGGGGCGGGGGTCAGGCTGCCTGCGGCAGCCCTTTGGGCAAAGCCCAAAGAGAACGGCGGAGCCGTTCTGACCCCCGCCCCCTGCGCCTCCCTTTTCCATCTTATCTCAGGGCACAAAAAAACGGCGGAAACCGCCGCTTTTTTGCCGTAAAGTTGTTACTCCGCAACAGGCGCACCCACGGGGCACACATTGGCGCAGTTGCCGCACTCGATGCAGGCGGACTCGTCGATTTCGTACTT
>CAZPCH010000372.1:0-1589 GCA_964585055.1 uncultured Christensenella sp.
TGCCTGCGGCAGCCCGCCGCCCCGCAAAGCCGCTTTTACAAAAAGAAAAAGATCGGTTCCCCGACCTTTTCTCGAATATCAGTATACCACATTTCTCACAGAAAAACAAGGCTTGAAGTGAAGAAAGAGAACCTGTATTCTATTGCTACCACATAAAAGGAGAATGCCATGGAGAATTTGCTGGGCAAGTGGCTGGGGGCGGAGATGCTGTCCCTGGAGGAGGAAGCGGGGGCGCTTTTGACTTTGGGCGAAAAGACAAAAAGCAGAGGGGTATACCTGACGGCGGCGGAGGCACGGGAGGTGGCGCAAAGCCATCGGGAGTCTCTGAAAAAAGCCAGACGGCTGGAATTTGACCAAGGCCCCGTGGAGAAGCTGGCGCTTGCCTTCTGCGGCTCTCAGCACATCGGCCGGGAGGACTGGGCCGAGGCTTTGGAGATTTTGACGGATTTGTTTTATCAGTGCAAAAACGAGACTTGGGACAGAATGGGGGACGATGACCTTATCTCCCTTCTGCAGGAGGCCTTTGAAAGCTGCGGAGGCTCCTTTGATTTGCTGGAAAGCGAGGTCCTTCCCCAGCTTGGACGGTTCGTAAGAGCGGGCGGGGATCCCTGCGCCTTCGTTCTGCCGGAAAGGATGGACAGATGGGAGCGCTGAGTAAGGGACGGCGGCTGTACACCCTGGACACCCGCCGCTATCTGCCTGTGTTCATGGAGGAAAAGTGTCGGGAGGGGACGCTGACGCTTCATGAATACAGGCGCATACAAAAGGAGCTGATTGCCCTTGTGCGGCGGCAGGGGGCTTTGTGGTGCGGAGGCGAAAGCGGCTCTTTGCCCGTGGAGATGGGAGAAAGGCTGCTAAGTTCCATCCTCTATGTCATCGGGTTGGAGCTAAAGTATTACGATGAGGAAACGGGGCTGACCCTGCTGAAAAAGGAGAGCGCAGAGGAGATTTTTGAGCGGGGCATGGTGCGCATCAGGCGGCGCACCCGCATCTGCCGCCACCGCTGGCAGTATCTGAAGAGCCGCCTCTTTGAGACCCCCAACGTCTTTTACAACGGCACCCTTAAGGGCGGGCTTCGGGGCTTTTTCAAGCTGTATGCCCCCACCATAGATGCCCTGGATCTGCATATTACGGCGGACTATACCCCCTGCCTCGGGCGGCCGGAGGAGGGCGGCATTGAGTTTATGGAAAGCTACCTCACCCGCTTGGAGGCAGAGAACGCCTTTTGCCTGTACTTTTCGGCTGAGCGGGCGGACAGGCTCCTAAGGCGCAGGGTGCCTGACTATGAGGAGGGTATGGTGAACCTTTTTGAGCAGATTCTGCTGGAGGCCTTGGGCTGTGTGCTGGTGGGGAAAAATCCCCGCCTGCTGGAATTGACGGAGGAGGAATGCGCCGCTTTGCAAAGGGAACTGGAGCCCCTTTCTCAGCAGGAGAGAGAGCAGGTGCTTGGGACGGCTTGGGAAAAGCTGGGAGACAATCTGGGGCTTTCCAAGCGCATAAGGGCCTACGGAAGCCTATGCCTGCCCGCCGTCAGCGGCTGGGTGCAGTGCCTGTGGCGGTGACATCCGCCTGAGGCGGGTGAAATCTGC
>CAZPCH010000373.1:0-1588 GCA_964585055.1 uncultured Christensenella sp.
GGCAACAACGTGGAACAGCCCTTCATCGACTACGTTCTCCCCCTCATTCAGGGCGAGCCCGAGACGGTCATGGAGCAGGGTCTTCCCCGCTTTGCACAGCTTAAGAAGATTCTGGCCGACTAACAACATAAGCGCAAAGAGAAGTGCCCCACCGGTGCTTCTCTTTTTCTATACTTTTCTCACAAGGCTCATCCCCATGTTCACACCGCCGTAAGCAAAGGCGGCCGTGCCCAGCAGACGAAAGAACAGTCCGAAGGGCAGGAAAAAGGAGAACAGGGTCAGCAGTCCCCCCGCCAGCAAAAACCGTTTGCCGCTGACGGCTCTAAGGCGTCTCCACCGCTCCGAAAGGCTTTTTTTAAAGTGGGCTTGCTCCAAAAGCTGCCTCTCAATCTCCTCCCCTTCCACCTCCACTTTCTCCAATGCCTCCGGGCAAAAGCGTACCCTGCAGCCCAGCTCCTCCGCCGCCCGAATCAGGCTCGAATCTTCCTTTTGATACAGTCGAAAGACTTTGCATCCGCTCATGAGACAGCGTTTCTGCAGCTCCTTTGCCGTCACCGGCTCCAAAGAAAAGAAGGCTTCCTCTCCTTGAGGCAATGCCTCTTCGCCGCCCCTTTGAATAAAGCGAACCATGCGCAGTCTTTCCTCTATCTTCTTCCGCTTTGCCCGCATAAAGCGGCAAAACCGCCTTTCATCCCATGCAATCCACAGCGTCAGGGAGCAGGGTATGCTTGCAATCGCCAGCGGAAGGCGGCTGGGCTTCCCTGACAGCAATCCGTATAGGCTCAATGCCCCCAACAGGCTCAGGAACAACCTGTCCAGCAAGCGGGCAAGAACCCCCTTTCCGCCGAAGCATTCTCTTTTATAGGCCATGAGAACCGAGATATCCATGGATTCAGTATTGCCCTTTTCCCCCTGCGTATACTATAATATAGATATGACGATACAAAACGACGCAAAAACGCTTTCTTCTACCATAGCTGTTCTGCCCTCCGGTGCAGATGTTCCCCGCCGTCCCCGTCTGGGGATTTTGGGCGGCACCTTCCACCCTATCCATTCGGGGCATTTGGAGATGGCGCTATCTGCATTGAAGATGTTGGGCTTAGATAAGGTGCTGCTTATGGTAGACCGCATTCCCCCTCACAAGGAACTGGCCGAGGGTGCTTCTGACAGCCAGCGGCTGGAGATGGTCAAGCTGGCCGCCGCTCCCCATCCCGGTCTGGAAGCCAGCGATTTTGAGCTTCTGCGGGAGGGCACCAGCTACACCGCTCTCACTTTGACCCTGCTTCAGGAACGGTTTCCCGAGAAGGATTTATTCTTCATCATGGGCAGCGACATGCTCAGAACCCTGCACACCTGGTACCATCCGGAAATCATTTGCCATAAGGCCAAGCTGGTGTGCATCTGCCGCCAAGGCGAAGAAGGGGGCGAGCAGGAGGCCGCTGAGAGACTGCAGAAGGCCTATGGAGCTGAAGTGATTCTTTTGCCCCCCGTGCGGGAGGTTTCCTCCACCTTGATTCGAAAGCGCACGGCTCAGGGTCTTCCCATCGGCCATCTGGTTCCGCCCTCCGTGGCGAATTATATCTGCGCC
>CAZPCH010000374.1:0-1587 GCA_964585055.1 uncultured Christensenella sp.
AAACGTGCCTGATCCGCAAGGGAGAGTATGCGCCTCTGGGGCTGTGCTTTGAGACCAGCCTCATGGACAGGATGCAGACCTGCCGCAACAGGTGCGTCTTCTGCTTCATTGACCAAATGCCCAAGGGCATCCGCAGTTCCCTGAACGTGAAGGACGATGACTGGCGCATGTCCTTTATCTTCGGCAACTATGTGTCCTTGACCAACGTGGGGGAGGCGGAGTTTCAGCGGATTCTCAAGCGGCGCATCAGCCCCTTGTACGTGTCCGTCCACGCCACCGACCCGGCTACCCGCTGCACCATGATGCACAATCCCACGGCGGGCACCATAATGGAGAGGCTTCGGGCCCTTGCAGAGGCGGAGCTGGTCTTCCACACCCAGGTGGTGCTGTGCCCGGGTTTAAACGACGGGGAGATTTTGGAAAAGACTTTACAGGATTTAAAGGGGCTGTGGCCTTGGTGCCGCTCCCTTGCCATTGTGCCCGTGGGGCTGACCAAGTTCCGTCAGGGGCTGTACCCTCTGCGGGGCTATACGGCGGAGGAGGCCAAAGAGGTTGTCCTTTGGGGCAAGGAGGTCACGGAAACCTGCCGCAGGGAGCTGGGAGACGATTTCTGCTTCCTTTCCGACGAGTGGTACACTACAGCGGAGGTGCCTCTGCCGCCCTGTGAGGAGTACGGGGAGTTTCCCCAGCTGGAGAACGGCGTGGGACTGCTGCGGTTCTTTGAGAGGGACTTTTTGGAGGCGCTGGTGGAAAAGGCGCCCCTGCCCGCACCCAAAACCGTCACCGTGGCGGGGGGTGTGGCGGCCAACGGCTTTTTCAAAGAACTGATGAAAAAGCTGGAGGCATACAACCTCTTTGTGCAATGCGTTCCCGTGCCCAACAAGTTTTTCGGCGGCAACGTCCACGTTGGGGGCTTGGTGACGGGAAGCGATCTTATTGACTGCTTCGGGGACAAGTGCCCTGAGACACTGCTGATTCCCCGAAACATGCTGCGGGAGATTCAGGATGTATTTTTGGACGGCATGACGGTGCAGGAGCTGGAGCAGGCTCTGCACACCCGGCTGGTGCCCTTTCGGGACGGCTTTGAACTGATTGATATTTTATTTGGAGACTGATATACCATGAGCAAACCCCTTGTGGCCATAGTGGGCCGTCCCAATGTGGGAAAAAGCACTTTATTCAACCGCCTCATCGGGCGGCGCCTTGCCATTGTGGAGGACACCCCCGGCGTCACCCGGGACAGAATCTATGCGGACGCCCAGTGGCTGACCCATACCTTTACCCTCATCGACACCGGCGGCATTGAGCCGGACAACGAGGACATCATTGCCCAGCAGATGCGCCGTCAGGCGGAGCTGGCCATTGAGACGGCGGATGTCATTCTCTTTTTGACCGACGGGCGAGAGGGTCTCACCGCCGCCGACGAAGAGGTGGCCGCCATGCTCCGCAAGAGCAACAAGCCCGTGGTGCTGGCGGTAAACAAGATGGACAAGACCGGCCACACCGACCCGGACATTTACGAGTTCTACAATCTGGGTTTGGGCGACCCCATCGCCGTCTCCGCCGTCCACGGTCACGGCACCGGCG
>CAZPCH010000375.1:0-1569 GCA_964585055.1 uncultured Christensenella sp.
GGGTACAGGGCTTCCTCGCAGGTGGTGATGGCGTTGACGCCGTGCTTGGCGCAGAGGGTGAAGATGTCCTCCAGCTCGGCTACGGTGCTTCTGGTGGCGATGATGCACACGTCGGGCTTAAGCTGACCCAGAACGGCATCGGCCTCGGCGGCGGCGGAAACCAGAACGCCCGTGGCGGGGTATCCGTCTCCTACAATCTCGGCGGCATCCTTGCCGACCACGGCGGGGTTGATGTCAAAGGCCGCCACAAGCTCAGCGCCCTTTTCCAAAGCGTAGCGGATGAGGTACTTGCCCATTTTTCCGCAGCCATACTGTGCAAAGGTGATTTTTCTTTCCATATTGCGCCTCCCGGTTCAATTTGTTACAATAAGGATATACTTTGCACCAGGTATAAAGTCAAGACAAACTTTCGGAGAGAAAAAATATATTCTTTGGGGAAACGGAGGTAAAAATCCTATGGAAGAGGGCGTAAAAAGAAGGGGAGCGGAGGGGGAAAAGCCCGCCAAGACCCTGTTCCGCATCGGGGAGATGGCGGAATTGAACCATGTGAGCACCCAGACCCTGAGACTTTATGACAGGAATAAACTTTTAACCCCTCAGTATACGGACGAAGAGACGGGGTATCGGTACTATACTCTGGAGCAGTGCGCCCGGCTGGATTTGATTCGGGCCATGAAAAGCTGCCGCATGCCCTTGGAGAAGATTGGGGAAATCTTTGCCCTGCCCTCTCAGGAGGCCCTGCCCGGGATTTTGGAGGAACAGGAGAAGGCTTTGGACGAGGAAATCTACCACCTGTCCGTCAGCAGAAACAACCTCAGGCGCATACGAAAGAACCTTCAGCTTCTCCAATCCCTGCCCCCCTTCGGGGAGGTGTTTTTGGAGTATATGCCCGAGCGGCGCATTGACGTGCAGGAGACGGGCTTTGACTTCTTTGCCCAGGGGTACAAGGGGTATGAGTATATGCTCAGGCACATGCAGCACTACCTCCATGAGAACCGCCTGCCCCCCTCCTACTTTGTCAACGTAGGCACCCTTATGGAAAAAGAGTGCTTTGAAAAGGGGGCGTATGCCTCCCATGCCGCCTTCATTCTGGTGGATGAACTGTACCCGGATACGGGGAGCCTGCGGACGCTCCCTCAGGGCATGTATATGGCGGTGGTCTCCGACGATACGGCCAGAGAGCCTGAGTACGCAGGGAAGCTGTATGCACGCATGGAGGAGATGGGGCTGAGCCCGGCAGGGGACTATCTGTGCGAGGTGCTCTCCCAGTTGCCCCTGCAGGGAAGCGGGTCGCTGATTTATAAGATTCAAGTACCGTGCGCCCAGTGCCCAAGGGCACAGTGAAATCTGTCCTTCGGACAGGTGAAATCCGCTTTCAGCGGATGAAATCGCCGGTGGCGATGAAATCTGCCTTTCAGGCAGGTTGCGGAGGGGACGCTGTGCGTCCCTTCTATTCGCTTATCCCCTCAGAGTTGCTCACTGCGTTCGTAACTCAGCTCCCCTTACACAATAAGGCAATGTCATTAACTTAAGGATTTGCTTTCTCTCCCTCCGTCTTGTGACTTCGAC
>CAZPCH010000376.1:0-1560 GCA_964585055.1 uncultured Christensenella sp.
TACTGCAGAAAATGATTGAAGCGGATGTATTGGTGCTGGCCAGCCCTGTCTATTTCTATTCTATAGATGCCCAGCTTAAGGCTGTCATTGACCGCACCGTAGCTCGCTGGCTGGAGGTGAAGGACAAGGAGTTTTATTATATTGTCACGGCGGCGGACGAGGGAAAAGCCTCGGCGGAAACCACCTTGGCCTGCTTCCGAGGCTATGCCGACTGCGTGGAAGGGGCAAAGGAAATGGGGGTTATATACGGCATGGGCGTATACGAAAAGGGCACCATTCTGAACACGTCCATCCCTCAGCAAGCCTACGACATGGGGAAGAACGTATAAGCACACACTATGCGCATAGGAAAAGCCGATGTCCTTTTGGGCATCGGCTGTTGCTTTATGGGGGCTTCTTTTGCTTTACAGCTTATACGCCTTATCTACGGGCAGAGAGCAGAGGACGCCCTGGGCGGGGGAGCGAAGGCCGAAGGAGGCGTTGACGGATTCCATAATGGCGTCCCGTCCCTTGTCGGAGGTGAGTATGGCGATGATTTCCCGCTCCTCTCCCAGCATGGCGCCGTAGACCTTCTCAGCTCCCTCTGCGCCGACCAAACGGGAGCGGATGACGGTGCCGCCGGTGGCACCGGCCTTGCGGGCCACTTGCATGACTTCGTCGGCGTAGCCTCTGTTTACGGTAATCAGCAACAGGCTGTGGGTATGTTCATTCTTGGGCATTTCCGTTTCTCCTTGGGGATGTTCCCCGGTCTGTTTGTTTAGGATGGTGACAAAAAGGTTGCTGACGGCATTGGGCTCCAGCACGGCCAGAATCCCTCGGCTCTGCACCACGGCGCCGAAGCCTTTGGAAAAGTTGTTGACCATATCGTCAATGGCGCCGGCGGTCGAGAAGCTGAGAATCACGTCCTTATCGCTGGAACCCAGTCCCAGAATATCCATCATATCCGAAGGCGCCGTACCCGCTCCCACAAACTGCTTGTGGAAGGCGATGTCCTGCTTGGTGAGCCATTGAATCAGGGCGGCGCCCGTTCCTCGCTCCACTATGGAAAAAAGCATTTTGGGACGTTCAATCATGCGGGATGCACCTCCGTTTCAACGGTTTCGGCTGCGGGAACAGGGGGGATGTAGTCCTCTGCCCGATCAAAGTACAGGATGGTATCGGGAATCTCGTTCAGCTCGCTGGCGGCCTTCTTCAGCATGGACTTGTGGTGCAGGCGGCTGATGAGACCCATGGTCTGAATGGTAATCAAGGGCGCCATGGCCACCATGGCAACCAGGCCGAAGGCGTCCGTAAGAGTGTTGCCGCCCAAGGCTTCGCAGGCGCCGATGGCAAAGGGCAGCATAAAGGCCGTAGTCATGGGGCCGCTGGCCACGCCGCCGGAGTCAAAGGCGATGCCCGTATACACCGGGGGCACGAAGAAGCTGATGGCCAGAGACAGCACATAGCCCACCAGCAGAATGGGGAACAGAGGGATGCCCGTGACCACCCGCAGCATGGCAATGGCAACGGCCAGTCCCACGCCGATGGAAAGACCCAGCCCCATGGCCTTTTGGGAGATAG
>CAZPCH010000377.1:0-1558 GCA_964585055.1 uncultured Christensenella sp.
AGGGAGGTGGATTGTGACTGAGACAATGGTCGAAGTCACAAGACGGAGGGAGAGATGAATCTTTAAGCTAATGACGTTGCTTTATACAAGGAGGCAGTATGCTGACAGCAACCGAGGTATATACCGGTGCCAAGCGGTTTAAGGAAGCCTACGGGGACTACATGGCCCCCTTGAGCCGGGAGCTGGGCATGTCCCAGACGGCTCTGGACATCCTGATGTTTTTGGCCAACAACCCCAGCCTGTCCACGGCGGCGGAGGTGTGCGGCTATCTGCGGCTGAAGTCCGCCATCGTATCCTTCCACGTGGATAAGCTGGTGCAGCAGGGGCTTTTACAGCGTCTCCCCGCCCAAAGGGACCGCCGCCGCAGTCCCCTTGCCCCCACCGAGGCCGCCCAACCTCTGATTGAGCGGGGGCGGAGGATGCAGGAAGCCTTTTCCAAAGCCCTTTTGCAGGGGCTGAAGGAGGAGGAACTGCAGGCCTTTGAGCGGTGCCTTGCAGGCATGGAGGAGAATCTGAAGGCCTTGGAGAGGGAAAACACTTCAAGGGGCAAAAAAGAAAGGGCGCAGTAAGCGGAAAGGAAGATAGATATGGAGCAGGACAAAACTTTTTTGGGCACGGAGCCCATCGGAAAACTGCTTGTAAAGCTGGCGGTGCCTACGGTCATCGCCCAGCTTGTGAACATGCTGTATAACATCGTAGACAGAATCTACATCGGCCATATGCCCGGAGACGGAAGTCTGGCCTTGACGGGGGTAGGCGTGTGCATGCCCATTATTTTGATTATCTCCGCCTTCGCTTCCTTTGTGGCCTCCGGCGGCGCCCCTCGGGCCTCCATCGCCATGGGGCAGGGGGATCATGAAAAGGCGGAGCGGATTCTGGGGAACTGCTTTATGCTCCAGATCTGCATCTCTCTGGTGCTGACCGTCCTTCTGCAGCTGTACGGACGGGATCTGCTGCTGCTCTTCGGCGCCAGCGAAAATACCATCGGCTACGCTTGGCCCTACATGCAGGTGTACGCCTGGGGCACGGTCTTTGTGGAGTTGACCTTGGGGCTCAACGCCTTCATTACCGCCCAGGGCTTTGCCAGGGAGGGCATGATGACGGTGCTCATCGGAGCGGTGTGCAACATTGTGCTGGATCCCCTGTTCATCTTCACTTTGAACATGGGAGTACAGGGGGCGGCCTTGGCCACCATTCTGTCTCAGGGCATCTCCTGTTTGTGGGTGGTTCTGTTTTTAAGAGGGGAAAAATCTTTGCTGAAGCTGAAGGCGCAGTGCTTTAGGCCCGATTTCAAGCTGCTTTTGCCCTGCCTTGCCTTGGGGCTGGCGGCCTTTATCATGCAGTCCAGCGAAAGCATTATCTCCGTGTGCTTCAACGCCTCCCTGCAAAAATACGGCGGGGACTTAGCCGTAGGCGCCATGACCATTCTCACCAGCGTCATGCAGTTTGCTATGCTTCCCCTGCAGGGCATCTCTCAGGGGGCCCAGCCCATTACCAGCTATAACTTCGGCGCAGGCAACGCTCGGCGGGTGAAGGAGAGCTTTACCCTGCTTTTAAA
>CAZPCH010000378.1:0-1553 GCA_964585055.1 uncultured Christensenella sp.
GGGCGGACGAAGTGCTGGAGCAGGCCGCCAACTTACGGGCGGAAATCCAGCGGGACGGGCTCATTGCCACCTTGGCAAAGGGGACCATTGCGGATATCACGCGGGGACGGGAAGCTGGCAAGGGGCTGGACGGCGTCACCGTGAAGGATGCCGCCTACTATAATCCCTTCCCCGAACTCATGGAAGATAAGGAGGCAGCGGTATGAGCGGCGGATTGTACAACATGAGCAGCCATGACTTTGACCGAACGCTGGATTTGACTCGGCTCAAGGCCTACGGCGACACCATGAACGACGGCAAGGTGCAGCTGAGCTTTACCCTGCCCGTAAAGGACGATGAGAGAGGGGTGGAGGCCGCCCGCCAGCTTGCCCAGAAGATGGGGTTGTCTGAGCCCAACGTGGCCTTGTCTCAAAAGCTGGACGATGCCTTTACCTTCTATGTGGTCTACGGCTCCTGCGTCCACACCGTGGATTATGAACACATCGAGGTGAAGACCGTAGGGGATGCGGTCATGTCCATGGAGGAGATCAACGATTTTATCCGTACCCACTTCCGCCGCAAACTCATCTTTGTAGGCGCCTCCACCGGTACCGACGCCCACACCGTAGGCATTGACGCCATTATGAACCGCAAGGGCTTTGCAGGGCATTACGGGCTGGAGCGGTACGAGATGATTGAAG
This sequence comes from uncultured Christensenella sp., assembly GCA_964585055.1. Classification (GTDB taxonomy): domain Bacteria; phylum Bacillota; class Clostridia; order Christensenellales; family CAG-138; genus RUG472. The sequence goes on from CAZPCH010000378.1 coordinate 681, forward strand.
CCTACAATCTGGGGGCCCAGGTGGAGAACGAGGACTTTATTAAAAAGGCCGTGGAGCTCAACGCCGATGTTCTTCTGGTATCCCAGACCGTGACCCAGAAAGACATCCACATTCAGAATCTGACCAATCTGGTGGAGCTTTTGGAGGCAGAAGGCTTGCGGGACCGCTTCGTGCTGGAGTGCGGAGGCGCCCGCATTACCCACGAACTGGCCAAAGAGCTGGGCTTTGATGCAGGCTTCGGCCCCAAGAAGTTCGCCGAGGACTGCGCCACCTTCGCCGTGGAGGAAATGGTCAGAAGAGGGAAGAAGTAACGCAATCAACGGATACTGCAAAAGGGGCGGATTTTCCGCCCCTTTTTGTATACACTTGTTATTCTGCCTGAATCTTTTCCCCTATTCGGTTGTCGATGAGGGCGGAGAAGGGTGGCGGGTTTGTCAGCTCCCCTGCATGCTCCATAATGGCCAGCAGGCGGTTGTAATCTTCTTCCGCCATGGTCAGCTCCTGCTTCCAGCTATCCGTTTCCCGATAGCTTCTGGCCACAATCATCAAACTCTCCAAGGAGGCATCGGGGAAGAAACTTTCCATAGCCCGAGCCGCCTCCTCATCCGTGGCGGTAATGAGCCATTGTTGGGCTCTATAGATGGCACGGAGGAACTTCTCCACCGTTTCTCCCTCCTGCTTCAGCTTTTCGGGGGTCACCATATAGGCGGTGTAGGGCACTTCTCCTGAGGCAAGCCCCACGTTGGCCGCCATATACCCTTTCCCGTTCTGCACGAACTCCGTGGCTGTGGGCTCAAAGAGGGTCACATAGTCCCCTGTCCCCCCTTCAAAGGCGGCGCCCATCATGTTGAACTGGATGCTGTCTAGCACCTC
>CAZPCH010000379.1:0-1550 GCA_964585055.1 uncultured Christensenella sp.
AGTCTTCGCTGACCTGTTCCGTTTCCTTGTGGAAATAGGCATTTACGGCTTGGGCGGCAGGGGTGCTCATGCCCTTGACGGCGGCCAGTTCCTCTACGGAAGCCTGTTCTATGGCATGAATGGTCACAAAGGCGTCAAAGAGAGCCCGCTTGCGCTTGTCTCCGATGCCGGGAATCTCATCCAGACGGGAGAACAGGGCGTTCTTCTGCCGCAGGGTGCGGTGGTAGGTAATGGCAAAGCGATGGGCTTCATCCCGAATCCGCTCCAGCAGATGCAAGGGGGCACTGCTGCGGGGGAGGATAATGGGCTCCTCGCTGTCGGGGGTGTAGACCCACTCCTGCCTCTCCGCCAAGGCAATGACCGGGATAAAGGGCAGTTCCAGCTTCTGGAGTACTTGCTCCGCCACGGCAAGCTGGGTCTTGCCGCCGTCCACAATGAGCAGATCCGGGTAGGGCGCTCCCTTTTCCAAGCGGCGGGTCAGCACCTCTTCCATGGAGATTAAATCGTCCCCCTTGGCATCGGCCTTGATGCGGAAACGGCGGTATTCGTTCTTATCCGGCTTGCCGTTGGTAAAGACCACCATGGAAGCCACGGTGTCCGTGCCCATGATGTGGGAGTTGTCGAAGCACTCCATGCGATTGGGAATCTCTTCCAGTCCCAAAAGCACACTGAGGGAAGCCAGAGCCCCTTCGTCTCGATCCCAAGCCTTTTCCCGCAGAGCCTTCTCCTTTTCCAAAAGCTCCGTACCGTTCTTCTGCGCCATCTCAATGAGCCGCAGTTTGTCTCCCCGCTGTGGGGCAAGCAGGTACACCCGCCGCCCGGCGGCCTTGGTCAAAAGCTCCTCCAAGGCAGGGGTGTCGGTGGGAAGAAAGGGAAGCAGAACCTCCCGCGGGGGGCGGTTGTCCGGGCGGGCATACTGCTGCATGAGAAAGGCGGTAAGAATGTCTTCGGGTCTGTCCTCGGGACGAGCCTGCATGGCGTAGTGCTCCGTGCCGATAATCTTTCCGTTGCGGACAAAGAGGGCATAGACCAGCGTGTCCTCCTCCAAATGGGCGGGGACATACACGTCTGCTTCGTACTCCTTGGGGAAAATGGCCGCCTGCTTGGACTGGAGCTTTTCCACGGTTTTAAGCCGATCCCGCAGGACGGCGGCCTGCTCGTAGTCCATGCGCTCGGAAGCCTCCCACATCTGCTTTTTCAGGGAAGCTTCCACCGGCTCCGTATGTCCCTCCAGGAAGGAGATGACGTCCTTCAATAAAGCGTGGTATTCTTCCCGGCTGACGGCACCGGAGCAGGGGGCACAGCACTTGCCGATGTGGTGCATGAGGCAGGGACGCTCCCGCCGTGCCATGGCTTTGTGCAAATCCTTTTTGCAGTGGCGGATGGGAAACTGGGTGCGGATAATGGAAAGCTGTTCTTGCAGGGCTACGGCGGAAAGGTAGGGGCCTAAGTAAGTCGCCCCGTCGGACTGGATCCGCCGCACCACCTCCACCCGAGGGAAATCTTTGCGCAAATCGATGCGCACATAGGGAAAGTGCTTGTCATCATTT
>CAZPCH010000380.1:0-1550 GCA_964585055.1 uncultured Christensenella sp.
TTTAAGGAGAGCTGTCAAACCGAGCGCAGTGAGGTTTGACTGAGAGGTCTTGCAAGCCCGCTATCTCTCATCCCCTCAGTCTTGTTCCTTCCGCTATCGCTCCAGTCACAATCCAGCTCCCCTTTCAAGGGGAGCCAAACGTAGTAAGAGGCTTTTTTCGCTTTTGCTTTTCACCATGAAAGCTGCTTCGCCCGTTATACAAAAAAGGACGGCGTGCCGTCCTTACTTAAACCCATCCGAAGGATGGATTTCACATTGCGAAGCAATATTTCACATGGCTTTGCCATATTTCACCCACGCTTTGCGCGGATTTCACTTGCGCAAAGCGCAAATTTCACTGCCCGCAGGGCGATTTCCCTGCCCGCAGCAAATAGCTTTCCGCCGTGTGATCCATCATGGAGGCGGCCAGCTTGGCGGTTTCAAGGCACTTGTCCATGTCCACGCCCGTAGAAATGCCCATCTCGCCGAGCATATGCACCACGTCCTCGGAGGACACGTTTCCTGCGGCGCCGGGGACGAAGGGGCAGCCTCCCAGCCCGGCAAAGGAGCAGTCAAAGCGGTCAATCCCTGCCTCCATGGCGGCCAAAATGTTGGCCATGGCCGTGCCGCGGGTGTTGTGGGCGTGGAACCACCAGGTGATCTCGGGGTACGTTTCCTTCATCTTCGTGAAGAGGGCGAAGACCGAAGAAGGCACCGCCATGCCGGAGGTATCGGACAGGGAGATCTCCTTCACCCCCACCTGCAGATAGGCCTCCACAATGGAGCAGATATCCTCTACGGGGGTCACTTTCTCCCAGGGGGAGCCGAAGGGCATGGAGATGGAGCCGGACACGGCGATCCCCGCCTCACAGGCGGCCTGGGTGCAGTCGGCAAAGCCGGCTACGCTCTGCTCGGGGGTCTTATTGAGATTGGCCAGATTGTGGCCACGGCTGGCGGACACGTTGAGCTTCACCTTCCTGCAGCCGCAGGCAATGGCTCTGTCCACCCCCCGCTTGTTGGCCACCAGGGCCCGCAGCTCCACCCCTTCGGGGGGCGTGAGAGCTGCAAAGAGGGCGTCCGTATCCGCCATCTGGGGTACGGCTTTGGGGCTGACAAAGGAGCCCAGCTCAATGGAGGGGAACCCGGAAGCAAGAACGGAGCGGTACAGGGCCAGCTTGTCCTCCAGGGAATACAGTTTCTTTTCGTTCTGCAGGCCGTCACGAAGGCCTACTTCGCACAGAATTACGGATGCAGGCAGTTGCATACTAACTCTCCTGAAATGAAATGAAGAGGCTTACAGGGCCTTGTGAAGGAGCTCCAGCACCGCTTTGAGATCCCCTGCGGGAATCTGGCCGGGGGCGGACACCTGTCCCACGGCGCCGAAGGTCATGGCGGAGCCGAAGCATTCGCCGGACAGGCGGCTGATGACCCCCTTGGGGCTCATGGACATGGTGATGATGGGGCGGTCGGCGTACTCCTCGTGCATCTTGGCGGTGGCGGCAAGGAGGGTCAGCACGTCCCGGGTGCTCTGGGGCATGACGGCAATCTTGGGCAGATCGCAGTCCATGTCC
>CAZPCH010000381.1:0-1547 GCA_964585055.1 uncultured Christensenella sp.
GGTGCCCTTATTGGGTATGAAGCCATGGAGGAGAAGTGGAAAGAGAATCTTGAGTGCAAGGATATCCTTTTGGAAATGGCGGAGGATCTTTATTGGGGCTGTGCAAAGAGCGAATATGCGCCCCACAGGAGCGAATCCTGGGAGATGAAGTATATCAGCATGCACAGAAGCATGCCCCGTTAAAGTAAAACTCTTAGGAATCCTCTTGTGCCCAAACCCGCTTCCCGTCGGAGGTCAAATGAATGGTGCCGTCGGCGGTGCAAAGGGTGTCGGCGCCCAGCAAGGCAAAGGCGGAGAGGGTTCTCTCGTCTGCAGGGTTCTTTTTGGAATCGTTTATGAGCACATACTCGGGCAAAGCTAAGGGGGCCAAGGCGGAAATATTATCCTCCCATTCCCCGTGGTGGGGAGCCTTGAGTACGCTGCAGGTCAAATCATAGCCCTTAAAGCAAAGGGCGTCCAGCCACCGCTGTTCCGCATCCCCCATGAACACATAGGCGCAGTCCCCGTAGGTAAAGCGGGTGACCAGGGACAGCTCGTTGTCGTTTTTCTCCTCTGCATCGTAGGGAACGGGGGAGACCCAGAAGGTGAAGTTTCCCCGTCCCAAGGTCAGCCCTGTGTCGGCGGACAGGGATTGTACGGGGACGCCGTGCTTTTGCAGGGCTTCCTCCATGGCACGGAACTTTTTGCTGTCCCGCACATAGTCGGGACGCAGGCAGGCTTTTACCTGCACATGTTCCAAAAGCTCAGGGAGGCCGCCGATATGATCCTTGTCAAAATGGGTCAAAACCAGCAAATCGATGGTGTCCACGCCCAGATTCTCCAGCTCTTTGGCAATGTCCTTACCGTCATCGTCCTCTGCGGTGTCCATGAGAATATGGTAGCCGTCGTAGGAGAGAAGCAGACAGTCCGCCTGCCCCATGGAGAAGGCGTACAAATCCAGCGCCATAGGCTGTTCCTTGGAGGAAGAGCAGCCTGAGGCGGAAACAAAAAAGATGGCTCCCAAAAGTAGGGAGAGAAAAAGAATACCCTTGCGCTTCATACCTTGAGTATAGACGAAAAAACGGCGTTGGCAAGTAAATTTTTTGTGATGGAAGAAAACACTTTCACGGAAATGTCACAGAGGAAAAGGGCGGAGAACTTGACAGGGGGAGCGGATTTACATATAATGCTAAAGAGAAAAGCTGTGATTGGGAAAGAGTAAGGGACAGCCCTGCATTATAAGAGAGAGCGGACGGGTGAGAACCGCTTATGCATGCATCCCCCAAGTGCCTCCCATAGCGGCCCGGCGGAAGAGAAATTGGGTATGCCGGGACGGCGGGCTCCGTTACGGCCCTAAGAGGGGAAAGGAATCTTTCCCGAAGTAAAGTGGAACCACGAAGCAGCCTTCGTCTTTATAGGGGCTGCTTTTTTACAATCTGAATACTTACAGGAAGGATGCAAACGGATGGAGCTGTACAACAGTCTGTCTCTGAAAAAGGAGACTTTTTATACCAACGAGCCCGGCAAGGTGAAGATGTACACCTGCGGGCCGACGGTCTACCATTTTG
>CAZPCH010000382.1:0-1546 GCA_964585055.1 uncultured Christensenella sp.
CCCTCCAAGAGAAGGGCTTCGCCCTTCCGCCGCCCCGCCCCGCACTTTACAAAGCGAAAAAGCGGAGAATGCCCTTGATGGCTTCCTCCATTTTGCAGGGATCCTGAAAGCGGTGGTCGGCACCGTCTCTGGGCACATACTCAATGAGGTTGTTCTCCGCAAACCTCTCCCCCTCTTCGGGAGACACGACCTCGTCCGCCGTTCCCTGCAGGATGAGAATATCCTCGGCGTACTCCAGAAACTCCCGCTCCCGAATGTCGTTTTCCTTCAATTCCTCCAAAAAAGCCTGCCCGATCAGCACCTTTCTGTCAAAGCCTACGGGCACGTCCTTCCCCTTTTTCAGGCGGTTCCAATCCTCTTGGGACAAAATTCTTTCCCCAAGCGTGCCGTACATGTTCACCGCCGGACAGCGCAGGGCCGCCTTTTTAAAGGGATTTCCGTGCTCCGAAATGTATTTCAGGGTCAAATATCCCCCGAAGCTGGTGGCGTATGCATACAGATCTTCCGCCTGAAAGCGGGTTTTCACATAGGCAATCACAGAGGACAGATACCCGTCGCAGTCCTCCAAGCACAGCTTTTTCCGCACATCGTCCCCGTGGCAAGGCCAGTTGAAGGTCACCAGCGCCGTTTCCTTATATTTGGACAGCAGCCGCTCCGCAAATTTTTCCGCCGCCCTGTTGTCCTTGTGTCCTCCGAAGCCGGTGCAGAAAATCACCGCCCGGCGAATCTTGTGCATATCCCCGCAGTACAGCTTACAGCGGATGTTCCGCCCCTTTTCGTTGATCTCAAAGTACCGCTCCACATTTACTCCTTTACCCGGCGCATATGATAAAGGGCAGACCCCGCTGCCCTTTTCATGCTAAGTTCTATAACTCTCTTATTTCAGCGCCGCCCCGTCGGCAAAAGCGTTGCCCACCTTTTCTCCCAGCACATGATAGGCATGGTTCACCCCGTCATAGGTAATGGGGCGCAGCTTCATGGGGTCAATCTTCCCGTCGGTGAGGATGCTCTCCTCGGCGCACACGTTGACCACCTGCCCCACCATGCGGCAGGTCTCCTCGTCATAGCTCTTAAAGCGGCACTCCACGGCCATGGGAAGCTCTGCAAAAACAGGGGCGTTCACGAACTCGCTCTTGATGGCATGGAAGCCCGCCTTTTCCATCTTGTCCGCCGCATCGTTGCCGGAAACCAGTCCCACATAGTCGCAGGGCACCACGGTGTCCGCCGTAGCCATGCTGACGGTAAAGGCCTTGGTCTTGAGGATGTTTTTCACCGTCTTGTGACCGGCGCTCAGGCACAGAGAGACCTCGTCGGCTTCGCTGATGCCGCCCCAAGCGGCGTTCATGGCGTCGGGGGTGCCGTTTTCGTCATAGGTGCCGATGATGAATACGGGCTGGGGATACAAAATGGGCTTTGCGCCAAAGTTCTTTCTCATAACTCTTTCCTCCGTTTTTCTTTTTATTTTTTAAATTCCGTTTCCGTGGGTTTGGGAAGGCCGCCGTCCTATGAAAAAACGGTTCTGCCGTGGAAAAAAGCAAAACCGTCC
>CAZPCH010000383.1:0-1535 GCA_964585055.1 uncultured Christensenella sp.
GTCAAACCTCACTGCGCTCGGTTCGACAGCTCTCCTTAAAAGGAGAGCCAAGGGACATAAAAGGGAGCTTGCGGCGTACTCAGCTTTTAGCAAGGAAAGGGGCTTCTGCATCCCTTCGGCTCCCTTGTGTAAAGGGAGCTGGATTGTGAGCGGAGCGAACAAGACTGAGGGATTGACTTCATGGCGGGATAAACTCGTTAAGTTTTCCGCCAAAAGACTTGAATGCGGTGCCGACCTCTCAGTCAAACCTCACTGCGCTCGGTTCGACAGCTCTCCTTAAAAGGAGAGCCAAGGATTTTAGAAGGGGGCCTGCGGGTGCTTTTGCTTTTAGCCGAGCAAGGAACTTTTTCCGCTATTCAAAAAGAAGGGATGCAAAGCATCCCATCCACAACCTGCCTGTAAGGCAGATTTCACCCGCCGAAGGCGGATTTCACATGGCTCTGCCATATTTCACCCGCACACCGTGCGGATTTCACTGCCGAAGGCCTTAGGCCACGGGGTTGACTTCCGCCCAAAACTGCTATATAAATAAAGAAAAGCATCCCCGTCTGCGAAAGGAGAGACCCCTATGAAACTTACTTGGCTGGGACACGCCAGTTTCCTGCTGGAGACCGCTTCAGGCACCCGCCTGCTCACCGATCCCTATCCCCAGAGCATTTATCCCCACTGGGTGCCCGCCTGCGGCTTTGCCGCTTTGTCCCACGAGCATTACGACCACAACCACACGGAGGATCTCCCCGGCACCCCCGTCCTTCTGCGCAGGGACGAAACGCTCCTTGCCGGTAAGAAGATACCCTGCGGGGACATCCTTCTCACCGCTCTGCCTTCCTTCCATGACGAGGTGCAGGGGCAAAAGCGGGGAAGCAACGCCGTGTATATTTTTGAGGCCGACGGGCTGAAAATCGCCCATATGGGGGACATCGGCCACGAGCTGACCCCTGCCCTTTCTGAGAGTTTGCAGGGGCTTGACGCCCTGCTGCTCCCCGTAGGCGGCACCTATACCGTAAACGGAGAGCAGGCCGCCGCCATGGCCAAGGCACTGAAGCCTCGGTACATTGTGCCCATGCATTACGCCCTTTCGGGGTGCCCCCTGGACATTTCCGACGCCTCTTCCTTCCTCTTGGCCATGGAGGGGACGCCCGTCACCCGTGCCTCGGCCTTGACCTTTAAAGAGCTTGAGGGCATTGTGCTTCTTGAAAAAATGTAGGGGATATTTTCCTGATTCCCGTTGACATTTTCCTCTGAACTTTTTGTATGCAAAAAGGGGCGGGGGCAAGGGAAGGGCGCAGCCCTTCTCTGCCGTGCCGCAGGCACGGCAGGGTTCGCTATGCGAACCCCTTGCCCCCGCCCCAAAGCTTACTTTACCCAAAAACTTTAGAAGCAGGCGCTTATACCTCCACAATGTCAAAGACGGTCAGAAGGCCGTCCTTCACATAAAACCGCACGTCAAAGCCGGCGTAGGCAAAGCCGTAGGGAGCATCGGAATCGTTTAAATAGGCAGGTCTCGGATCTAAAGCCAAAGACCGAAGCAAAGG
>CAZPCH010000384.1:0-1521 GCA_964585055.1 uncultured Christensenella sp.
AAAGGAGAGCCAAGGGATGCAGAAGAGAGCCAAGGGATGTAAGAGGCTTCTCCCGCCATACAAAAAAGGGACGGCGTGCCGTCCCTACATAAACCTGCCTGAAAGGCAGATTTCACCGCCCGCAGGGCGATTTCACATGGCTTGGCCATATTTCACCCGCACACAGTGCGGATTTCACTGCCTGCGGCGGCTCAATGCCGCAGGCTCCCCGCCGCAGGCTCTATACCACCAGATCCCCGTTTTTTGAATCCAGCACCTGAAAGATCTGCTCCTCCTCCCCTGTGCGGGCGTTGAGGTAGACGATGTAAAAGTCCTCCCCCAGCAAGCACTTGCACTCGTAGCACAGGGCCTCCCGTTCTCCCCTTAAGGGAATCAGCGCCAGGGACACCTTTTCCACCTGCAGTCCCGCCCGCAGGCGCTCTTTTGCCTCTTCCTCCGTCAGCACCGCCTTTTCAAGCGTCCGCTCATGGTGGTTAGAGTAGTAGTTCCGTGCGTCCAGCCCGCAGACCGCCCCCGTGTCCCTGTCCACATACACCTTGACCAAGTCGCTGTAGAGAATCACCCCCGCCTGTTTGGGGGCATAGTTGAACACCGTCACCCCTGCGTAATACTGGGCATAGGAGGGCTCCATGTCATAGAACCCCAGCATGTTTAAATACGCCTCCGCTCCCTTCTTTAGCCGTCCGCTCTCCTCCTCCGTTGGCGCTTCCTCTCTCGTCCCTGTAGGCTCCGCCATAAAGCACAGCAGCTTTCCTCCCCGCTCCGTTATGGACAAGGTCACCTCTCCCATGGTCTCCGTAGCCACCGTATACTCAAAGGTGGCCATGGGCGCAGACACATACCCGCCATAGCTCAGTTCCCCCTCGGGGAAAAAGACCCGTGCCCGGCTCCGTGCCTGCTCCTCGGAGATGCGCCCCTCCTCCAGCCCCTTGGGGTCCCGGTTCTCACTGCTCTCGGAAAAGGGGCCGTCATAAATGAGGGTGGGGTAGTCAGGAAGCTCCTCCCGCTCCTCCTCGCTGTAGTACCCTGCCTCCTCCAAAGCACTCTGGGGGTAGACCCCCGTTTCCAGCATTTCCCCCACCCGCTGCTCCTCCTCGGCACATTGGGTGCGCAGGGCGGCCAACTGCTTGGCGTCCCCGTCGGAAATGCTCTTTCCCGACAGCAATCCCTCCATAAGCCCGTGGGCATAGTCCCCCGTGCGAAGAAGGAACTGGTTCAGCCGATACACGTCCCCGTGGGCGGCGGGAAGCAGGGACAAAGAGGCGGCCGCACTGGCGGACAGCTTCCACACATCCCCCAAAAGAAGGGCGCTCTGCTTTAATGACCCGGCGGCGGTGAGCTTGGAGAGGGCCGTGGCCATGTCCTGCAAGTCCTCCTGCAGATCGTAACAGCTTCTGCGCATGTCGTCCTGCCGCTGCCGCTCCAGCATCTCCCGCTCCACCTTCTCCTGGGCATAGCAGGCACCAGCCAAATCCAGCCCCACGTCTAAAATGATAATGAGGGCGCATATAACCTCCTGCC
>CAZPCH010000385.1:0-1517 GCA_964585055.1 uncultured Christensenella sp.
TTGCTGGAAGCGGGGGCGGATCATGCGGATTTGCTCATTGCCTGCACCAGTGGAGACGAGGTCAATCTTCTCGGCTGCATGGTCGCCAAAAAGCTGGGAACCAAAAATACCATTGCCCGGGTGCGCAACCCGGAATACGACTTTGATTTGCGGCTTTTGAAGGATGAGCTCCACGTATCTCTGGTCATTAACCCGGAGCTTACCGCCGCTCGGGAGATTTACCGCAACCTTCAGTTCCCCACCTTCCTCAAGCGGGACACCTTCGTGCGGGGCAGAGCGGATTTGTTGGAACTGCGCATCAGCGAAGGCAGTCCCCTGGACGGGCTTACCCTTATGGACTTGCCTAAACTCACGCAGGAAAAGGCACTGATTTGCGCCGTTGAGCGGGAGGGACACCCCCCTATCATCCCCCACGGCAGCTTCACCCTGCAGAAAAATGATAAGATTATCATCGCCGCCGTGGCCTCCGGGCTGGTGCGGTTTATGCGGGATTTGGGTCTGCCCACCGTCCGTGTGCGCCGAGTTATGATTATCGGAGGCAGCCGAACCGCCGTGCACGCCGCCAAGCTTCTAATGAAGAGCCGTGTGCAGGTGACCATCATCGAAAACGATGCCCAAAAGGCACGGGAACTGACTTTGGAACTTCCCGAAGCCACCATTATCTGCGGCAACGGCACCCTGCAGGAGCTTCTCATCAGCGAAGGCATCGGGGATGTGGACGCCGTGCTGGCGCTGACAGGCATCGACGAAGAGAATATCATCATCTCCATGTTCGCCAACTACATGGGAGTGCCTAAGACCGTAACCAAAATCACCCGCACGGAGTTTTTGGAGGTGTACGCCAAGGCGGGCATCGACTCCGTGGTCAGCCCCAAGCTTTTGACGGCCAACGAAATCATCCGCTACGTCCGCGCCATGAACAGCAGTGCCGGGGACAGCATGATTGCCCTGTCCAGAATTATGGACAGCAAAGCCGAGGCCATGGAGTTTATCGTTCCCGCCGACGCCCCCTATGTGGGCGTCCCCTTTAAGGATTTGACCATGCAACCGGACACCATTGTGGCCGCCATTGCACGGGGACGGGGAGTTATCATCCCCTCCGGCAGCGACATGCTTAAGCCTGAAGACCGGGTGGTGGTCATTTCCACAGGCGAAAAGCCCAAGGAGGACCTTGGTCAGTTCTTTGCAGGAGGCGACCAATGAACGCCCGCTCCATCCGCTATTACATCGGGCATATCCTTCGCTGGGAAGCCATTTTAATGGCCCCGTCCCTGATTGTGTCCCTCATCTATGGAGAATGGGGCGCCGCGCAGGCCTTCCTTGTCACCATGGGGATTCTGCTGGCGGTATCCACCTGTCTCCTGTACATCCGCCAGAAGGGAAGCCACGCCCTGCAAGCACGGGAAGGATTGCTGACCGTGGGCTTAAGCTGGGTGCTCCTCTCCCTGTTCGGCGCTCTCCCCTTCACCCTGTGCGGGGATATCCCCAACTATGTGGACGCCGTCTTTGAATCCGTG
>CAZPCH010000386.1:0-1514 GCA_964585055.1 uncultured Christensenella sp.
GGGACTTCGGGCCTATACAAAATCCAATGTCAGGAATTTTTCATGATAATCTGGTCGATGACATCCGCCGCATGCTCGCAAAGGTCACAGCAGGCTTCCAGACTGTCGAAAATGGCTTTTCCGCCCAAGAGCAGATGAATGTCCGCAGGCTTTGCAAAAAGGGTATGCACGGCCTCTGCGTACGCTTCGTCCGCTTCGCTCTCCATGGTGTTCACGGCAATGAGCATCTTTCGAAGCTGAGCGGGCTTTTTAAAGTTTTTCAGTTCCTCCGCCGCTTCATAGAGCCGCAAGACACAGCTCCGTACCCGGCTGGCAAAGGCGGCGGCGCCTTCGGGGAGACGCTCCATGTGGTACATGTAGCACTCCTGCAGAACATCGTCCAAAGCGTCCGTAACATCGTCGATAATCTGCACCAAGTGGGTGATGTCCTCCTGCTCGATGGGCGTAATAAACTCCGAGGACAGACGGCTGAGAATATCGTGCTGGATTTCATCCGCCTGATGCTCAATTACATGGATGGCCTGCCTGCGCTCGGGAAGCGCCCCGGCGCTGTAGTCGGCGAAAAATGCTTCCAGCAGGTCTGCCGCCCGCACACAATAGGAAGCCTGGGTTTTAATCAGTGCAAAATAATCGTTTCCCTTAGCCATTTATATCTCCTTTCAAGAAAACAGTGCTAAAAACAGTTTGGTGAACAGGTATCCCAAAAGACCGCATCCGGGGAAGGTGCATACCCATGTGAGAACCAATTCGGTGACAATGCCCCAGTTTACGTTCTTAATTCGTCTGGCCGCTCCAACGCCCATAATGGCGGTGGTCTTGGTGTGGGTGGTGCTGACGGGAATGCCGGTCAGGGACGACAACAGCAGGCACAAGGTGGCCGCCGCATCCGCCGCAAAGCCCTGATAAGGCTTAAGCCGCACCATATCCCGCCCTACGGACTTAATAATGCGGGTGCCGCCGATGGAAGTGCCCAGCCCCATAACCGCAGAGCAGAGAATCATCAGCCACAGAGGAACGGAGAAACTGGTCATATCGCTGCGTCCGCCGGCAAAGGCCGCACCCAGCAAAAAGATGGCCATGAATTTCGGCCCGTCCTGGGCGCCGTGCATAAAGGCCATGGCGGCACCTCCGGCAATCTGTGCGCCGGAGAAAAAACGCCCCGCTTTCTGACGATTCTGGTTTTTGAATAGGAATACCGTCAGTTTGGAGGAAGCAAAGCCAAGCACAAAGCCCAGAAGCGTAGACAGCAGAATGCCGTAGAGGACCTTCACCCATTCGGCGCCGTTGATGCCGGAAAAGCCGTTGTGAATGGCCACGGCCGCCCCGGAAATGCCGGCAATCAAAGCGTGGCTTTCACTGGTGGGAATGCCGAAGAACCATGCTACCGTAGCCCAAATAACGATGGCCGTCATAGCGGCGCACAGGGCGATGAGGGAGAGGCGGGGATCGCCGCCGAAGTCCGCCATATTGTAAATGGTCATGGCTACGGAAGCGTTGACGGCGGTCATGACGAG
>CAZPCH010000387.1:0-1507 GCA_964585055.1 uncultured Christensenella sp.
GCAGCCGCACTCCATGCACAGGTTGACCTTCAGAGCCTGCAGATCCTCGCAGTCCTTCTTCTCAAAGGCACGCTCAATCTCTGCGGGCATAAGGTTCAGGGGGCAGTGGGACACGCACCGGCCGCAGCGGATGCAGGCGGTGGGTTCGGGAGTTCCGGCGTCGCCCTCTGCAAAGGCGGTGACGGCGTTGGTGGTCTTGAGCACGGGCTGCTCCAGATCCGGCACGGAGATGCCCATCATGGGGCCGCCGTAAAGCACCTTTTGGGCGGGGGTTTTAAAGCCGCCGGCAAAGTCCAGAAGGTCTTTTATAGAGGTGCCCACGGGCACAATCACGTTCTTGGGCGCCTTTACGGCGGAGCCGTCTACGGTAACGCACTTTTCCACCAGAGGCATGCCCGTGCGGAAGTAGCGTCCCATATCCGCCAAAGTGGTGCAGTTCATGACGATGGCGCCGGCGTCGATGGGCAGTTTGCCCTCTTCTACCACCCGTCCGGTCACATGATAGATGAGCACCTTCTCACCGCCCTGAGGATACAGGGCAGGCAGGGGCATGACGCTGACGCAGGGGTCGTCCTTGGCCAGCTGCTCCATGGCGGCAATGCACTGGGGCTTGTTCTTTTCGATGCCGATGACGATGCGCTTGGCGGACAGATACATTTCCAGCATCTTCAGCCCAAAGGCCATGTCCTCTCCCCGATCCAGCATGGTGCGGGTGTCGCTGGTGATGTAGGGCTCGCACTCGGCGCCGTTGATGATGACGGTCTCCAGGCGGGAGAGATCCTTGATGTCCAGCTTCACCGCCGTGGGGAAGCCTGCGCCGCCCAGACCTACGATTCCGCTTTGGGCTACGGCGGCAATGAACTCCTCATAGCTGTGTACCTGAGGGGCGGTGAGGGTTTCGTCCTTCTCCATAAGGCCGTCGCTCTCCAGCACGATGCACATTCCCCTCTGCCCTGCGCTGTTGAGACGCTCTTCCAGCGCCTTCACCTTGCCGGAAACGGAGGCGTGAACGGGGGCGGACACATAGCCGCCGGCCTCTGCAATCTTCTGCCCCACCTTGACCGTATCTCCCACCTTTACCAGGGGGACAGCGGGCCGGCCGATGTGCATGCTCATGGGCAATGCCACCAGAGCCGGCGGGGTCATGGGCACCGGCGCCGCCTCAGCGGTGTTCTTGCGGTGCGGCACATGGACGCCATTCAACCATTTTTTCATCTTAACACTCCTCTTTGCCTCGCCGCGCCCCATGGGTTCGGCGGATAGATTACGCTTGTACAGGGTAATTTTATCGCATCCGACGATCTATTGCAACGGTTTACACAAAAAAAGTGATGGGAAAACCGATGCTTGCCGCCTTTTCTTGTCTATGCACCGTTCCTGTTTGTACGGGCATGTGGGGCGGGTGCGCTTAAAGAAGACGGCGGATTTTTAAGGGGATAGGACGGAAAAGGGAGGAAAGGGGCTTGGGGCGGCGGAAAGGCGGAGCCTTTCTCTTATGCGCAGGGGG
>CAZPCH010000388.1:0-1501 GCA_964585055.1 uncultured Christensenella sp.
AATCCCAGTTCCGTGCTAAAAGCTCATTCGCCTGCAGGGGATAGGGCTCTGTTTTATCTGTCAGCCCCGCCAGATAATCCGTGCCGATGTGCAAAGCGCTTGCATTGCCCAAAGGTGTATATCTTTAATTGGTGGTCGGGGCGGCGGGAAAGGCGAAGCCTTTCTCTTGCGCGGAGACGGGCAGAATGCCCGCCCCTGCGCAAGGGTTCGCACAGCGAACCGCCGCCCCCCTTCCTCCTCTGCAGTAATCCCCTTCTTCGGCAAAGGTTCACAATTTCCGGTTTTCATTGGTAGGAAACTATGGTATGATATAAGGGACTGAATAGGGGCGCAGGAGCCCGGAAAGGAATCTTATGGAAAAACAATCCGTACGCCGCAGTACCGTAGGCGGGCAGGCCGTTATGGAGGGGGTTATGATGAAGTCCCCGGAGGGCACGGCGCTGGCTGTGCGGCAGAGCGACGGCTCTATCGTAAAGGAATATTACCGCAATACCAACAAATACAAGAAGGGGAGCTTTCCCACCTGGCCCGTGGTCAGAGGGGTCTACGCTTTCGTGGATTCTCTGGCGGGAGGCATGAAGATCACCACCCGCAGTGCGGAGCTGTTGGGGGAGGAGTTTGAGGAGGAGCCCAGCAAGTTTGAAAAGTGGCTGTCCAAGACCTTCAACAAGGATCTTATGGACGTGGCCATGGCCGTAGCGGTGGTGCTGGCCGTAGGACTGGCGGTGGGGCTGTTTGTACTGCTGCCCTCTCTGATTGTAAGTTTGTTCGGCTTGAGCAGCGGCTTTGTCATTAGCCTTTTGGAGGGCGTTTTCCGCCTGCTTATCTTTTTGGGGTACATGATCGCCATTGGACAGATCAAGGACATCAAGCGGGTGTTCATGTATCACGGGGCGGAGCACAAGACCATTGCCTGCTACGAAGCGGAGGGGGAGATGACCCCGGCCAACATTATGCACTATACCCGCTTCCATGCCCGCTGCGGCACCAACTACCTGTTTTTGGTGATGATGGTGTCCATCCTCTTCTTTGCCTGCATTCCCGTAAAGTCCCTGCTGCCTCGGCTGATTACCCGCATTCTGTTTATCCCCGTGGTGGCAGGGTTAGCCTATGAGGTGCTGAAGGCCGCCGCCAATTCCGACGGCATCGTGGCCCGCATCGTTCGTGCCCCCGGGCTGGCACTGCAGAAGATTACCACCGCCGAGCCTACGGAGGACATGGTGGAGGTGGCCCTGGTTGCCTTCAATCTGGCCATGAATCCCCCCGAAAAGGATATCCGCATCGTATTGCCCAAGGAGGACAAAGCGGAAACCGCCGAGACGGTGGAAACCCCTGAGACTCCCGAGACTGCGGAGACTCCCGAAACCCCTGAGGCGGAGGAAACTTCCGAGACGGAGGAGACTCCCGAATCTTCCGAGGAAGCCTGATGGAGTACCGGCAGGCACGGGATCAATTGGCAAAGGCTTTGCGCCCCGCCGCAGGGGAAGAGGCGCTTTTGGAG